>JAZGGT010000177.1:0-5949 GCA_036480555.1 Bacteroidales bacterium
CTGCCGCCATTACCGCAACGCTCAGGATGAACATCATGCTAACGGAAATAATAGCATCCCTTCGTTCCTGTTTGAAATTTTCCTTTTTCCAACCTTTTTCCTGTACCAGGATTGACCTGACAACATACAATATGGCTCCCATAGTGGTACCGACCATTCCGGCCATTATCAGAAGCGAACCCGGGGCATTGGGGATTTTAGGTACAAGACCTTTGATAACTTCTGCCGGTTCGGGGATAACCATAAACATGGTGAGTACAAAGCATAGTCCCATCAATCCTACAAAAATTGCCAGGATCTTCTCAAAGATCCTGTGCTTCCCGTTCCAGAAAAGGAAGTACAGGATGGCCCCGAAGATCAAAGTAGAGATCAATGGATTAAAACCATTACCTGACCTGGTAAGTGGTTTTGACCATTCTTCTACCACCTGTGTGACTATAGACATGACACCCATACATGATATCCATTCAGAGATCAGCAGGGAAGCAAGGACAAGCAGCGAAACAGGGGTACCGAAATGGAACCTGAAACTATGCAGTATGGTGTTGCCTGTAATAGAGGTGTAGCGGCCGAACAACATGACCAGGTAGAAGGTAAAAATACAGGAAATCAGCAGGGGCCATATCAGGGTCATACCATAAGCAGCTCCCGAAGCAGCCATGGTGGTAATACTTCCGGTCCCGATATTGTACCCGATCAGGAAAATACCAGGTGCTATGGAAGCAAGGAACAGGCCTATTTTTTTATACATGGGATCAATTTCCGATTTGATATCTTTCCAGCAGTTCAGGATCAGGGTCTATACCCAGTCCAGGTGTTTCAGGGACCGTGACGTGACCATTCTTCACAGGATATAAAGGCAGTACAGGATTATACTGGCTCTTGACGCCCGGGTAGGTTTCCATGATCAGGGCATTGTCAAGGGATGCCAGCAGGTGGATGGCCATATGAGGACTTCCATGGGGTGCCACAGGAATATGAAAAGCGGAGGCAAGGGCTGCAATTTTTCTGTATTCCGTGATCCCTCCGGCTTTGACAGTATCCAGGTTGAGAATGTCAGCCGAACCGGCCTGTATCAGATCCCGGCATCCCCAGCGGGTAAACTCATTTTCACCAGCCACGATGGGTATGTCTAAAGCCTGTTTTACTTCGGCACATCCATGAAAATCATCCGGCTCCACAGGTTCTTCAAACCAGAATGGATTATATTTTTCAATGGCCCTTCCAAACCTTATAGCTTCATAGGCATTCCACTTATTATTGGCGTCGATCAGCAGGTCGATATCCGGACCAAGTGCTTCCCTGACAGCTTTTACCCTGTCGACATCCTCCCCGAAGGAGGCTCCCCCAACTTTCATTTTCACTGCCTGAAATTCTTCCGCTACATAACCTTCCATTTCACTGACCAGGTCATCTATGGTTTTTCCTTCTTCGTAATATCCCCCGGCTGCGTATACCCTGATTTTTTTCTGAAAGCCGCCAAGGACTTTGTACACGGGCAGGTTAAGGGCTTTGCCAATGATATCCCAAACTGCGATATCAACGGACCCCATGACTTTGATATAATCCCCTTTTGCTACAGGCTTGCGATTATACCGGTACATCCTGTCCCATATCCTCTCCACATCGAAAGGATTCTCCCCTTTGATCTTTCCAAGCATGGATTTCCGGAGTGATGAAGGTCCTTTTGGCAGGCTCCGCCCGATGATTCCCTGGTTAGTATGCAATTCAAGGTAAGTCATCTCATGAGGTCCCCCTCCGCTGACAATAATTGAATTCCATTTTCTGGGGGTAACTCCCGGGAATTGGAGTTTTACTGATTTCAGGTCGGTGATCTTCAGGTCATCTATAGATACCTGTGCCTGCTTAAAAGGGTCTTTCCCGGCGTTATGGAAAGCACTTAATACCGGAATAGCCCCCATGGCTGCCAGTCCACCGGAGAATCTTTTAACAAATCCTCTCCGGTTTACGTTTTTTGTAATCATAACATGTCTATTGAGAATAGTAAATATATTACTAACTTATCATCAACAGAGATGTTTTATAACAGAAAATCGGAATTGTTTGAGGAAGGCTTTACTCAATACTCCTGGGCATTCTCCCCTTGAGCTTCAAGATCTCCTGGTGGTGCTGGACGACAAGCTTTTCATATCTTTCGCGGGATTGCTGCCGGTAGGATTCAAATTCCTCCTTGATTTCTTCAAGGTCCTTTGTGGTTTGGCGGGTAACGACAAAACTCCTTTTAAACATAAGGAAGAGCATGATCAGCAAAGCCACCAGTGCTAAAATAATTATCCACAAAATAGAATTATAAAGCGCTTTATTCATCTGGATGCCAATGAAGGACATGCTGTTCTTGTTTTTGATCGCCAGATCACGATCCTCAGATGTTTGCTGCAAGGTTTTTTGAAGGGAAGCCATATCAGACTGGGTGGTTGTAAGCGATGCCTCCAACTGGCTGATATCCCTTTTTGCAGCACTTAATGAATCCAGGGAATTCTTATTCATTTTGAGGAAGATATCATCACGTACTGCCCGGTAACCATTGTAGATATTCATCCTTTCTTCCATGTAGTCAAGTTGTTGCTGAAGAGTGGCAGTATCCAGGACTTCAGGCGTACTTGTTTGAGCCTGAGCGCAATAGATGCCGGATAAATTCAAAATGATTATTCCAAGAACAGTCCTGAGGAGACCGGCTATATTTAATAGTCGTGCTATTCTCATTGGTGCGCAGATTTTAAAGGTTCATGATATTACAAAATGTAATACGATCAAACCATCAATATTGTTTCTGCAATTTGAGATTTTACTGAAAAAATAATCAGGACAAATCCCGGAAGACCTTTTTGAAGTGGTAACCGTAAATACTGTATGTGATTGCCAGGGGAAAGAGTTTTGGCCGGTAGATAAGGCTCCAGAAAAACAGGCGCCAGTAGTAAAGCTGGTTTTTTTTCAAGATACCCAGGATGATTATGGAACGCAATAATGCCAGTATCTTTCCGAATGTGATGGTTGTCCGCGATTTTATCCTGGGCTGGAAATCTTTCATAAAACGGATAACCCTTTCATAATAGGCTTTGCTGGAATAAATGTTATTGAGAATGGTCTGGTACCCATTTAGCAATACCTCCTTATCCATTTTAGGAATAAAATTAATGGAGTAGCCAGTGTTGTCACCGCTGGCATAACTGATGATCCGGCCCTCTTCCGACAGGCGTTTATACAGCCTTGTATTATTGGGGGCATTCAGCAAACCGACCATGGCTGTAATGATACCGCTTTGCTGGATGAAATCGATCTGACGCTGAAATATACCGGGAGAATCATTGTCAAAACCAACAATAAACCCGGCCATTACTTCCATGCCGCTGGACTGGATCTGGTTTACGCATTGAATCAGGTCCCGTTGCTTGTTTATTTTTTTGTCACATTCTTCCAGGCTTTGTTCGTCAGGTGTTTCTATGCCTACAAATACCTTTGCGAATCCGGCCCTTGCCATCAGGCTCATCAGCTCAGGATCATCAGACAGGTTAATAGAGGCTTCCGTGGTAAAATCAAATGGATAGTCCCTGGATTGATTCCACCGGATAATGGCTGGAAGCAGTTCATTTTTCAGTTTTTTCTTATTGCCAATAAAATTATCGTCAACAAAAAACACATTTCCCCTGTACCCTATTATATAAATGTTTTCAAGTTCCTGCAGGATCTGACTGGTGGACTTTGTACGGACCTTGCGCCCCAGCAGTGCAGTGATTTCACAAAACTCACAATTGAAGGGGCAACCTCTTGAATATTGTATACTTAACTGGGCATATTTGCCGTGATCTATCAGGGAGTAATCAGGACCAGGCGAACAATCCAATGAGGCATGTTTCCCGGTACTGTATATATTCCCGGCCCGGTTCATATCCAGGTCAGACAGGAATTGGGGAAAAGTAATTTCCGCTTCGTTCAGCACCAGGTGGTCAATGTCAGTGAAATTCTCTGGTTCGCCGGTAAACAGGGGACCGCCTGCTACTATTTTCGTTTGATGTATTTTACACCTTTCAATGATTTCCCTGACGGATTCCTGCTGTATGGACATGGCGCTGATAAATACATAATCTGCCCAGTGTATGTATTTATCCTGCAGGGAGGCAACATTTAGATCCACTAACTTTTTCCCCCAATCATCCGGCAACATGGCCGCTATGGTTAAGAGTCCCAGGGGAGGATTTGCAGCCTTTTTTGCAATGAATCGCAAAGCGTGTTTAAAGCTCCAGTAGGTATCGGGGGTTTTCGGGTTGACCAATAAAATATTCATGACGCTGGGAAATATGATGTGTTCCAGACAAAAATATCCTTTGCAAAAGATTCACGGAAAAAAAAGGGATGAACAACACTCTGTCGGGGACGGGCAGCATGGAATTGTGCCGGATGGATTTCATCCGGGATGAATGGCATTGGTCACTCAATCGCTTCCGAGTGCATTTGTTATTCCGAGGAGGTATTGCCGGGATACAGGGATGTTTTCTTCAATTCCATTCATTTTAAGATAGATCCTGCCGTATTCCCTGTGCAGTTTAATGACATGGTCCATATTTATGATATAGGACCGGTGACAACGGATCATCTGGGAGAAAGGCCTGAGCTGGTCCTCAATACTCTTAACCGTGGCCCGCAATAATTTTTTAGTCCCGGCACCTCCGGCCAGATACTGGATCTCTACGTAGTTTTCAGCGGATTGTACCAGGATCAATTCACCGGATGCAAGGGCCAGCTTTTCAGAGCGGTTCTCTGAGACCAATTCGATATGCTCCTGTCTTTTCTCCCGGTGCTGTACTTTTAAACCATCTACCTGCATTCTTAAGGACCGGAACTCTTTTATAAACAGGATAATAACCGGAGGTGCCAGGCTCAGTATCACAATCTTTACCGCGAGATACATGGATAATTTAACATTGGCAACATATGCGGTATAAAACGCCCAGGCAACCGAATTCAGGACCCATAAAAGGAATTGTACAATAATTTCCCGCCTAAGATCCCAGTTTTTCTTATTCAGCCGTATCGGGAAAATCCATGGCAAAATGATTTGAAGGACACCGATCAGCAGGAAGGTGATGCCGCTGAACCCGGCAATGGTCAGGATGTAATTATTGACATCGGCATTGTCAAGTTCAAATGGCTGAAAAAACAGGATGAAGAGGAATAAACCAAGTGCGATCCCAAAACCTATCCTGAGAAAATCTCTCAGGGCATTATCAAAAGGATAGGGCTTATCAAGGAATTCAAACATGCTTGATCTGGCTTACAAGTAACCGTAAAAGGCTGCTTGAATTTAATCAAAAAATGTCATATAAAAATTTACTTTCCTTATATTTAGCCAAAACTAACAAAAGAAAAGATGCATCATATTTCCAGGATATTACTGAGTATAATCGTACTGCTATTGTCCCATACAAGTCTTTCAGGATCCCCGGCATCCAACCCGGATTACTCAAACACACAATTGCTGGATGTGTTCATAGATTGTGAGGATTGTGATATGCTGTATATGAAAGAGGAGTTTAAGTTTATTAATTATGTCAGGGACAAAGAAGTGGCACAGATACATGTATTCGTCACGGATATACGAACCGGTAGCGGTGGCAGGACATACAACCTCGACTTTATCGGTAAAATGGAGTTCGAAGGCAAGAATGATTCCCTCACTTATTCCAGCCTGCCCACGGAAACCTACGATGAAATAAGGGAGGGCCTAAAGAATACCATCGTGATGGGATTGATGTCATACATTGCCCGTACGCCCTATTCGAATTCTCTGAAAATAACGGTTGATAACAGTGAGAACGGCCACAGGCCAGATCCGGAACAAACCGGGGATGATAATTGGAACTACTGGATATTTGAGATCGATGGCGGGGGAGAGATTGAAAAAGAAAGCCTTCAGAGCGAATATTCAATCCG
>JAZGGT010000178.1:0-3728 GCA_036480555.1 Bacteroidales bacterium
CATATACCTGGGCAACAACGGGGTGTAGGTCATCCAGGTATGGGTATACGACTTGTTTAAAAGAAAGTCATCCCAAGTTGACATAAATCCTGCACATACGGCACATTTGATACGTGGATCCGCACCCCCCAGGTATACGGTCCGCAGTCCCCCGCCCGAAAGTCCCCCGCATCCAATCCGGCCAGGATCCACATCCTGCCTGTTACTCAGCACATCCAGGGCTTTCATATCTTCAGCCAAAAACACTCCCGGCCAGGTTGTACCTCCGCATAATAAGGATTTTGACAATATATCTTCATGTGCACCGGCCCAGGTATTATATGCTTCAATATTTGCCGGATTTTCCGGATCAGCGTCAGACTTTCCATCAACATTGCAGGGTCCCCATTCAACACCTGCCATATCCTGGTACATTATTCTGCGGCTGCCAAAAGCGAATGCATCATGGACCAGCACAACATACCCCCGTTTGGCTATTTCATTTGCCCATGCCAGTCCGTCATATCCGTGCTCCTGGTGAGCTATTACAAAATCAGGTGGGTTATCAGAAACGCGGGTGATTTTCCGTTTCCCCAAATATTTATTACCACTGTGGTCATGTAGTGCCAGTACGGCCGGTAATGGTTCTTTCGCCCCCTGCGGCTTTAACAATATGGCTTCCGTCGGCCGGCCGTAAGGTAACTGCCAGCTGATTTCCTCAATATCGAGGCCATCATAGACATACTTTTTATTTGTTGTAACATCCGGAACACTTCCTGTTTCAGGCATAGCCACTAATTCCAGCATTTTTTCCCTGGCAATTTCTCTCCACTCTTCCAGGTCAGTCCATCTACTGTGTCTGAACGATAAGGGCGCAGGGTCATCGATTAACGAGGCTGCCCATGGACCGTACTGGCCTATTATACTCTGTTGATTTTCTGTTAGCTCCATATGCATTGTTTTGTTAAATACAACTAATGAAACGGGAAGAAAAGGAAGACTTCCTATTGCAGCTGCAGATTTAATAAATTTCCTTCGTGAACTGGTTTTATCCTTTTCCATTTTTAAGCCGCTTATCAGTAGATGTACGCATAAAATATATTTTAAATATAATAAATGTACTCGACCAGGCTGTCTTAAAAGCCAGCTTATTGGTTTCATCAAACCTGTTATAATTACTTCGGGTGTATTAATTCATTGCCCGGATTCATCAGCCATAGGCCTCCCGTGCTTTTTCATACTCAACAGTTTTGAAATATCATTATATTTGGATTGAACAAACCTGATTTTATTTTATGAATGAGCATGCAAGAGCAATAATTGCCTATGTAAAAAGAGTTGGTTTCATCCTTGTCTTCACAACCACCTTATTTTTTGCATATTCCGGTAAGTTAATGTCACAACCTGAGATCAGAACTGTAATTGATCTCAATGGTGACTGGGATTTCGATCAGACAATCAAAGCATTTCCCCCAGGTAAATTTACACGGAAATGCCCGGTGCCGGGTTTGATCCACCTGGCTGAACCGAAAATTGAAGACTATGATAAGTTCTTTAAAAAACCGGATAATGTAGCATTAAAAGTCACCCACAATTTATATGACATCAATTATACACCCAGATACAGCTGGTACAGGAAAAAACTGCCAATCCCTTCAGATCTGGCAGGTAAAGAAGCTGTCATCACCATTAAGAAGAGTCAATATGTTACTGACGTATTTATTAACGGATGGCATGCAGGTGGATCAATGGCCTGCTATACACCGATTGACCTGAATATTACATCCGCACTGAAAATTGGTGAGCAAAATGAAATTTTAATCCGGATTGGAGACAGAATGTGGCTTCCGGGTGAAGCGGCAGGCAGTACCGACAAAGAGAAAGAACGTTACCTCCCCGGGATATGGGATGATGTGTTTCTGACCTTCACAGGAAAAATAAGGACTAACAGGGTATTATTGCTCCCCTCACTGGAGGAAAACCTGCTTACAGCAAAAGTCTATCTGCAAAATTTCCATCCTGCACAAATACATTATGGGGATCCTATGGAAGATACCATAGTGATTTACATAGATGTTATGGAAAAAGAAAGTAGCAAAATAGTTGCGAGTAAGGTAAAAACATTCATAAGTACCAGGGACAATATAACGGAAATGAAACTTGATATTCCCATCCCGGATCCACATCCCTGGAGTCCGGATGATCCATTTCTATATACAGCAGAAATTAAGGTTCATGAGAAAGACAGGTTTTCTGATTCAGGAAGGTATCATTTTGGCATGCGTGATTTCGAACGAAGGGGAAAATATTTTTATCTGAATGGCAAAAAGATCTATTTGCGAGGTACTAATATCACTTTACACCGCTTTTTTGAAGATCCTGATTGTGGAGCCCTTGCATGGAACCGGGAGTGGGTAAAGAAACTGCTGATAGATTATTCGAAAGAGCTTAACTGGAATGCCATGAGAATTTGTGTGGGTATTGTACCGGATTTCTGGTATGACATTGCCGACGAACATGGGTTGATGTTCCAGAACGAATGGCTGTACTGGCAGGATCATGGCTGGGATGAACAGATCAGGAAGGAGTACACTGACTGGGTGAAAAGTGATGGCAGTCATCCGAGCATAGTGATATGGGATGCCCTTAATGAGAACTGGAATGAATTTATAGGCAATGAACTGATCCCCGAGCTAATGGAACTGGACCCGACAAGAATATGGGATGCAGGGTATATGACCGCTTCTGATATGGGACTGGATGAAATGGATGAACCACATCCCTATGATGGCCCTATGCCCTGGAAGGATATGGAAGCGTTTACAAATGATCCTTATCCGCTTGGAAACCTCGATTACAGGAATGCGGCAAATATCAGATCCCTGGAGTCCGGTGCGGCACAGCTGGTCAATGAATATGGCTGGGTTTGGCTCTGGCGTGATGGCCGCCCGTCAAAACTCACTATTGATTTTTATAAATATTACCTGGGGGAACATCTAACAACAGAGAACAACCGCCGGTTCCAGGCCTACTGGCTGCAGTTAGAGACCGAATGGTTAAGAAGCATACGGGAACATGCGGGTGTATTGGCTTTTACCCATCTGACGAATAATTATGGATATACCGGGGACTGGTTCATTGATCATATTAAGGATCTTAAGCCTTCGCCGGTTTTGAAATGGTTTAAACATGCCTTCTCGCCGGCAGCTGTTTTTATCAATCTTACAGATGAGAGGTATGTTAAATTAAAAGAAGCTCACAAACCCGGATCAAACCTTATTTTTTCACTTATTGGAATAAATGACCATGCAGAAGCCATACATGGTCATGTGCAACTGTCACTCTATGATGAAAACGGAGTTGAAATACCATTTGACAAGCACAAGGTTGAATTATCACCAACAATACGGACCATCATACCGGTTTCAATTAAACTGCCCGAAGAGGCAGGAGGATATTTATTGGTTGCCACTTTTACACCCGACAATAAGTACGGTGAAAAAACAATAAGCAGGAGATACATTAAAATTGGTAGTTTGAATAGTTACAATTTTTGGGAAATTAAACTTTAAGTATGAAAAATCTGATCACACTCATTTTTATTGCACTTGCAATCTCAGCAAATGCACAAACCAGGTCCTTTCAAAAATCTGCCCCTCTCTCATCTGCGACCCCTGAAAGCGTGGGCATGTCTACAGAAAGATTAAACAGGATTGATGCAATGTGCAAAGAATCTATAAAAGATGGAG
>JAZGGT010000179.1:0-3365 GCA_036480555.1 Bacteroidales bacterium
CCTTCAAGTATTTGTATGTCAGTCATCTCAGCATTGCCACCTGTGATCTTCTCGAGGATTTCGACCATGCGTTTGGTCCCTATACGGCAGGGTGTACACTTTCCGCAGCTTTCAGCACTGGTAAAGCGGAGAAAATATTGGGCCACATCCACCATGCAGGTATCTTCATCCATGATGATGAGTCCCCCGGACCCCATGATGGATCCCGCCCCGGTCAGGGATTCATAATCGACCGGGAGATCCAGGAATTCCTTGGAGAGACATCCGCCTGAGGGTCCCCCTGTCTGTACAGCTTTAAATTCCTTGCGTGTTCCGCCCCCGATATCGAATATTATCTCCCGCAGCGTTGTTCCCATCGGCACTTCTATGAGTCCGGTCCTCCTTATCTTACCTACCAATGCAAAGGTCTTTGTGCCTTTACTTTTTTCGGA
Organism: Bacteroidales bacterium; assembly: GCA_036480555.1. GTDB lineage: Bacteria > Bacteroidota > Bacteroidia > Bacteroidales > SM23-62 > SM23-62. The sequence continues at coordinate 432 of JAZGGT010000179.1, forward strand.
ACCATGGCCCGCAAACCATTTTCCCCCTTCACGCATAATTGTGGGGACGGTGGCCAGGGTTTCAACATTATTGATATTGGTTGGCGAGCCATTTAAACCTGAATTGGCGGGGTAGGGCGGCCTGCTTCTTGGCATGCCCCGTCTACCCTCAACAGAAGCGATCAAGGCCGTTTCCTCGCCACAAACGAAAGCCCCGGCACCCTCTTTTAACCTGATATCGAGGCCGAATCCACTGCCCAGTATATTTTCACCCAGCAATCCACAATCGTGTAGCTTGGCAATGGCCAGTTTCAGCCTTTCAATGGCCAGGGGGTATTCTGCCCGGATATAAATATAGGCCTGGCTTGCCTGGATGGCATAGGCCGCGATGATCATTCCTTCCAAAAGGGAATAAGGGTCACCCTCCATAAGGGAGCGGTTCATAAAGGCCCCGGGGTCTCCTTCATCTGCATTAAAGATAAGGTATTTTTTTCTGCCTGGTGCTTCCTGGCAGAGTTGCCATTTTTTCCAGGTTGGGAATCCGGCTCCCCCACGACCACGGAGTCCGGCTGTTTTAGCTTCCTCTATCACTCCCCCCGGACCAAGTTCAAAGGATTTTAGCAGTCCGGTAAAACCGCCCCTGCCAATATAATGTTGAATGTTTTCCGGATCAATGATCCCGCAATTCCGCAGTACGATCCGCTCCTGTAATTTCAACATGGGTTGTTCCCAGAGCGATTTAATCCCATCGAGTGGTTCCCTTGTGTCCCCCAGGTGGCCCAGCGGCCTGATACCGGATTTTCCGTTCTTTAAATAAGCAGGGATAATCTTTCTGAGCTTCTGTTCATTGACATTATTAAAGCTTACCCGGGGGAGTCCGGGTGTTTGTATGTCCATGAATGGTTCCAGGTAACATGGACCTATACAACCCACCTTCAGCATATTGATCTTCAGTTTCTGCTGATCAAGGATTTCTTTGGTCACATCCCAGACTTCTCCTGCTCCAGATGCCAGTCCACAACTGCCCATGCCGATGTAGATGACCGGATAGGGTGAGGCTTGAAGCACCTGCCATTCCTCAATGGACCTTTCCTGAAGTGCAGAGAAATCATTCATAGCTGTTCAGGATTTCCTTCAGTTTTACCACAGACATATTGCTGAAGATATCATCATTGATCATAACTACCGGGGCCAGGGCACAGCATCCAAGGCAGGCCACCCTTTCCAGGTCAAACCTGCCGTCGGGGGTGGTCTCATTGGGAGAAATGCCAATTTCTGACCGCAGGGCATTTAGCAGAAAATCACCTCCCTGTACATGACAGGCAGTTCCCAGGCAAATTCTGATGGAATTTCTCCCGGGCGGATTAAATCTGAATTGTGAATAAAAGGAAGCTACGCCGAAGATCTGGCTCCTGGAAATGGATAAATGGCTGGATATGCTGGTGACTGCTTCAGACGTGATATACCCATTTGCTTTTTGAACCTGTTGCAGGATGGCAATCAGGTTACTTTTATCCCTGGGCGCATAATCGCCAATGATTGAAACGATGGAACCAGCCATGACTGAAAAGTAAATTGAAGAAAAATTCACCCTAATAAATTTAGGAAAAATCAGAACAGTTGATTTATAATTAGCTATAAGTGCATGGTATTTATAATGATTCTAAACCAATCAGATTGGAATTTTATTCCTAAATTTAAGGGCTTTTATTCCTTTAGTCCCCCGTTAAAAAATTGCAGATATGATAGTTGGAGTGCTCAGAGAAGGTGGTTCGGAAAACAGGGTTGCCTTGCTTCCCGAGAATATCCAAACCCTTGTGAAAAAGAAAATCACGGTGCTGATTGAATCGGATGCTGGCACTTCTTCCTGTGCAAGCAATGAAGAATATGTAGATGCGGGAGCAACCATACAGACCAAGGAGTACATACTGAAAGAATCAGACCTGGTTTTGAAGATCAATCCCCCTGATGAAAAAGATATCCCTACCGGTAAGGTAATGGTTGCCATCCTTAATCCACTGAACAATACAGATATCGTACAGAAATTGGCAAAAGCAGGGGTTACATCCTTCAGCCTGGATATGGTCCCGCGCTCAAGCCGAGCCCAGGCCGTCGATATATTATCGTCCATGGCTACCATTGCCGGATATAAGGCAGTGCTTGTAGCGGCAAGCAAATTACCCAACTTTTTCCCCATGTTTATGTCTGCATCAGGGACTATTAAACCTTCTAAAGTTCTCGTACTTGGTGCAGGGGTGGCTGGTTTACAGGCATTGGCTACAGCAAAAAAACTTGGAGCTGTGGTTGAAGTATTCGATGTCAGACCTGCTGTAAAAGAAGAAGTTATGAGTCTTGGGGGGAAATTCATCGAAGTGGAAGGGTCCACCGATGATGCAGCTGCGGGAGGATATGCAGTCGAGCAGACAGAAGAATACAAAGCCAGGCAGGCCCAATTGATCCATGATCATGCTGTCAGCTCAAATGTAGTGATCTGTACAGCCCAGATCCCGGGAAGAAAGGCTCCTCTTCTAATACATAAAAAAACCGTTGATGAGATGTCGCCTGGCTCTGTAATAATAGATATGGCTGCCGGTTCAGGCGGCAATTGTGAACTGACCAAGAAAGATGAGACCATCATCTACAAACAGATCAGGATCATCGGAAATTCCAATTTCCCTTCCAGGATGCCGGCCGATGCCAGCAAAATGCTGGGTAATAATTATATTAATTTCCTGAACCTGATGATAACTGAAGAAGGAAACCTGAACCTGGATTTCGAGGATGATATCATTAAAAGTACCTGCATGACGCATGATCATGAGATTGTAAACCAGAAGGTGCTGGAGATCATTGAGATGGAAAGTGAATAGAAACCTCTTATAATGCATTAATTATGGACAGTATCATAACATTCTTTTTTGCCAACAAGGAGGCAATATTTATCATTGTTCTAAC
>JAZGGT010000180.1:0-2881 GCA_036480555.1 Bacteroidales bacterium
ATATAATCGAGGCTACAGGCATGGTGCCAGAAGTGGGTATCGTGCTGGATATCGGGCTGGCCAACGCAATTCAAATCGGAATGTATATAACAATAGAAGCTCAGGGGTTAAACAAAGCGGTAATGCCAGAAATGCACAGGCTGCAAACAATATAAACAATAAAGGACAAGCTTCAGGCAAGGCCAATAACATGTACTCCGACAAGAACGGGAATGTTTACCAACGAAATCAGAACGGCAATTACGAAAACAAGTCGAACAGGCAGGGCCAACAATCGGGCCAGGCACAAAACAGACAGCAACAACCTTCCACCGGTCAGCAGCCGCAACAGCAACAGCGTTCCCAGCAGGGCCAGACACAAAGAAGCCAGCAGCAACAAATGGATAGGTCCCATCAAAACCGGAGCCAGGGAACTCAAAACTATAACCGGTCACAACAGTATCAACGTAGTGGAAGCGGCAGCGGAGGAGGCAGCAGACCAAGTGGAGGCAGCCGGAGTGGCGGCGGCGGCCGGAGACGGTAATTTGAAATATTAATGCTTATTCCAAATAATAAATCTTTCTCGATGCCCGTAATGTCTCAGTATCAATCCTTAGGATATAAATCCCTGCTTCCAGGTCTTGTGGAATAAATTCAATTTTGTGCCCCCCTTCGGGTATTTCCTGGTTAAGTAATGTGATAACTTTCTGACCGAGGAAGTTGAACACTTCAAGCCTGACATGTTCCGCTTGATGAAGAGTAAAAGAAATGGTGGTTGATCCTTTGAATGGGTTCGGATAGTTCATTAAAAATGGTCCATCTCCTGCGTGAAGACCTTGTATACCGCGGTCTGAAGTAACCAGGATTGACCGCTGGTATGCCAGGTTTGCAGCAGTCTTAAGATCACTTAGGTTTTCTCCGACAAGAAATGCTACCGTAAAGGGAGAAATGGATTGCCCCCTGTCAATTGAGAATGGTCCCGATGAGGTAAGGATGGTATAACTTCCGGTTGTTGATGCTTCTGTTTCGATGATCCCACTGCGCATGGCCTCGGAGAAAACCTGTTCATCCCAACCCTTGTCTATTCGGTAACCTGCGTTAAAGGTCAATGAATTATTTATATGTTTTCCTGATTCATCAAACATAGATATCCCGATATAGGGTGTAGTCTGGTCATTGTCATACATATATGCAAAACCCAGTCCATTATTTTCTTCCCATCCGGCCATATCATCCAGGTGGCTTGTCCATCCAATTCCGGAACCTGTAATGTTGATTGACATGAATTGGCCAAGGTAAATATTGCTGATGTCGTGGTCGTGTTGATTCCTGAAGGCATAGTTCACAAGCAATAGCGGATCCTCTTCCCACATGAAAGACTTTTGTTCAATGATCAGACTATTGGGATGGAAAGTAGAAACATCCTCATAAATTACTGTCGCTTCTTCCGTGGCAATCAACCCGGGCTCCTGGAAATCAACATACCCTTCCGGCAAGCTTGCATAATCCTGTTGGAGGTAGGTAGCTGTAGCAATTGTGTTAGTATCATAAGAAACCAGCATGGACCCCTGGTGCAACTGCTCAATGCCATCGATCTGCAAACCAACCTGTGAACGTTCAGGTCCCCAGAGTCCCCTGTCATCAATATTGATACTGAAGGTACCTGCATCATGAATTGCACTCTCTTTTTTGTTTAAGCGATTATGCCGGATTTTGCCATCCATGAGGGTCATCTCGATCTTTATCTTGCGAACATCATATGGATCTATGGCAAGAGGATCTTCCGATAAAACGGTAAGATCTGCAAGTTTGCCTGCTACAATAGACCCTTTTACCTCTTCTTCAAATACTACCCAGGCATTTGTTTGTGTCATGGCTTTTAAACCTTCTTCAACCGTGAGTTTATCTCTATCCATCCAGGCTGCAAGTGTATCTCTCTGGGCGGATTTGCGTGTTGCCAGGTAGCTTAGTGTTTGCATGCTCTGAAGACGCTGAGCATATGGAAAATCATTGCCGCCAACGATGGGGATGCCACGATCTGCCATTCTGCGCCAGGGATAGACCCAATCCAATACTGAAGGGTGATATATGGTCTGCCAATAGGAGGCACGGCGTATAAGTGCCCATGTATATTGAATGGATGCGGCAATACCCAGGCTGGCCATTTGATCAGCCAGATCCTCACGCATAACCCGCAAATGTTCCATCCGGCATCTTAATTTATTTCCCTGTCCAGCAAAAGCATTTTCAAAAGCATTTAGTCCAACGCCGATAGCAGAATCACCAATAGCATGCATGGCTATCGGGTAACCAGCATCAATTACAGTTTTAACAATGGAATTCATTTCAACCTCAGTCTTGAACAGGTCACCAAAAAAATTGGGATCCCCAACCTGATATGGTTTGGAAACGGCTGAACTGAAACCACAGGTCCCACCATCAGCAAAAATTTTGATGCCAACAACCCTGACAGTAGTATCCTTTTTCTCAGTATATGGAAGGTTACCCAGTGGTACTCCCTCCGTATTACAATTCGTATTATACGGAACATAGAAATTAATCCGTACAGCTAATTCATCATTTTGGGCCAATTCTTGAGCTGCTGCAACAAAATCTTCCCAGCAAAAAAGCTGGTGAACAGTAGTGTATCCCATAGCCGCCATTCTCTCTGTTGCTCTCCTCAATCCTTCTACTCCATTTTCCTGGTAACCCTGGTGCAGACCATGGTCATGTGCTTCAATCAGTCCTGGTGTAACCGTTTTTCCTCCCAGGTCAATTAATTGAGTACTGTCAGTTTTCAGAGCTAGAATTTCCGCATCCGTACCAACAGCTGTAATTTTATTTCCCGCAATAGCAATCGCCTTGGCATGGGGGACCAGGTCATCCATAGTTATGACATTTG
>JAZGGT010000181.1:0-5109 GCA_036480555.1 Bacteroidales bacterium
CAGAATGCACAGCTTTACATCATTTTTTGTGATGCCAATCTTTGCCATTGCCAATGCCGGTGTATTGCTAAGTGCTGCTCCGGGTGAATCGGTGATAGGTCCACTATCGATCAATATTGCCCTTGCCCTCATCCTGGGAAAGGTACTTGGGATAATAATATTCGCATGGCTTGGCATCAGGTTGAAAATTACTGCCCTGCCACCGGGTACAAAATGGATTCATTTGATAGGATTGGGTTTCCTGGGAGGCATAGGCTTTACCATGTCGATGTTCATCAGTAGCCTGGCTTACAAGGATGCAGGCTTGCTGAACCATGCCAAGATCGGCATTTTAATGGGTTCACTGGTGGCCGGGATACTGGGCTATATGATACTGAAGTATACCCTGAAACCTCAGATTGAGGATAAGAGCGAGGAAGAAAAATGAAAGAGAATTTGATTGATGAACTAAATGCAAAGTGGGAGGGCAAGGCTGCAGAAGAAGTATTGTCCTATTTTCTGGATAGATTCAGAGGCAAAATTGTGCTTGCTTCCAGCATGGGAGCAGAGGACCAGGTGCTGACCAAAATGATCGCTGATACTGACCGCGGGACCAGGATTTTCACCCTTGATACGGGACGATTATACCAGGAAACCTATGATCTGATCCAGCATACCAACGAAGAATATAATCTGAATATAGAAGTCTACTTCCCGGATTATCAGAAGGTGCAGGAAATGGTGGCAAGCAAGGGCATTAACCTGTTCTATAAAAGCATTGAAAACCGGAAACTTTGCTGTGATGTACGGAAGAATGAATCTCTCAAACGTGCACTGGAAGGCATGGAGATCTGGATCTGCGGCCTGCGAAAGGACCAGACAGTTACCAGGTTTTTCAATAAGCTGGTGGAATGGGATGACAAACACCGCCTGATGAAGCTGAACCCCCTGATCAACTGGACCGAAAAACAGGTCTGGCAATACATCAGGGACAATGATATCCCCTTTAATGTATTGCATGAGCGTGGCTTTCCGAGCATTGGCTGCAAACCCTGTACCAGGGCCATCCAGGCAGGGGAGGATTCCCGGGCAGGACGCTGGTGGTGGGAGAATGCAGAACATAAGGAATGTGGCCTTCACAATAGTGAGTAAATCCAATCATATGAAATTAGCCTTAAATACCCTGGTTTACGAAGTTGGGAACAAGGGTCCGGAAGAATCTTTAAGAGCAGCTGTTAAATTTGGTTTTAAATACATTGAATATGCCGGGATCCGGAAGGGCAATCCGCTGACAATGAGCAGTAAACAGCGAGATGAAGCGGTAAAAATCGTGAAGGATAATGGGATTCACTGTACACAGATGTTAATGGTTGCTACCAAGGATACTGCACACCCGGATCCTAATAAACGCGATGCTGTATTTGATTACATGAAAGCCTGTGCCGACTTCCAGATGGAATTAGGCGGTCGTCAGTTGCTTGTATGCTGGGGTGGTGGACTTTACGAATTGGGGACTAGTCCGGAACAATCATGGTTATACATGCTGGAGAATGTCGGACGTTTTGCTGAGTGGGGACTGGATAAAGATCTCCTTGTAGGAATTGAACTGGATCCGCATGTATATTTCATTTGCAATAATACATACAAACTTGCGAAGGCTGTTGAAGATATCGGCCTGCCAAATGTTTATCCGAATGTTGATGTCGGACATCTGGTAATCACCCGTGAGGAACCGGAACAATTGGAAAAACTGAAAAGCAGGATATTGCATGTCCATTTAAGTGAAACGGAAAGCTTTGCACATACCAACAGTATTTTGGGTACCGGAGCCGTCCCATTTCGTCAGTATGTTGACAAATGTCTTGAATTAGGGATAGAAGAGAATTGTGCGAAACTCGGGGAACCATGTGTGGCAGGTATTGAAATGGGAAGCGAAGCCAGTGGTGGATTTGTAGAAGATCCGGACCATTGGGTCGAAGAGAGCCTGAAATTCCTTGAAAAGGAGTTACCGCACGTAACCCGCTAAGCAGATCTTAGGATCTATTCGATCACCCCGGAACCAATGACCTCATCCCCCTCATACCAGGCAGCGAATTGTCCGGGTGTGATTCCCCGCTGGACTTTGTCGAAAACAATGTACGAAGCCTCTTTCATGGCATGGAGTGTGCCTTTCTGCAGAGGCTGGCGATACCTTATGCGGAAACTGAATCTTTTCGATTCACCCTGTTTCAATTGAAGGTCCGGCCTGACCCAATGCATGGCAGGAGCATTGATTGACAGTCCTTTCCGGTACAGTCCGGGATGGCTTTTACCTTCCCCGGTATAGATGATATTCCGCAATGTATCTGTTCCAATGATGAACAATGGCTCCTTCTTGCCACCTATGTTCAAGCCTTTGCGCTGGCCAATGGTATAAAAATGGGCTCCGTTGTGGGTGCCGATAAGGATCCCGTCTTCCGGCTGGTATTGCCAGGGCTGGGAAAGATAGATGGGATTGTCCCTGTCAGGATTAAAATCAAGGTAGCCTTGGAACCTCCTGGGTATTTCAATCACATCCCCCTTTTTGGTTTCCAGACGTTGCTGAAGAAAAGTCGGCAGGTCAACCTTTCCAATGAAACATATCCCCTGTGAATCCTTTTTGTCGGCCGTGGGCAGGTTTTGTTCGCTCGCTATTTCCCTGACCCTTTCCTTTGGAAGGTCGCCAATGGGGAAAAGGATCTTCGAAAGCTGTTCCTGGTTAAGCTGGCATAAAAAATAGGATTGTTCCTTATTGGGGTCGAGTCCCGCGAGCAACCGGTAAAATGTCTCCCCGTCCTTTTCAAGTGTTTCCTTCCTGCAATAATGTCCTGTTGCTACAAAGTCCGCCTTGTACTTTTCGGCCACTTTGAAAAACTCATCAAATTTGATCTCGCGGTTACACAGAACATCAGGATTCGGGGTCCGTCCCATCTCATATTCATGGAACATATAATCCACCACCCTCTTCTTGTAAACCTTGCTGAGGTCGGCACTATGGAAAGGAATATCCAGTTTTTTAGCCACGAGCTGTGCAAAGACCAGGTCGTCCCTCCATGGACAATCGCCTTCCAGCGTTCCGGTCTTATCATGCCAGTTGATCATGAATACAGCGATCACATCATATCCCTGCTGTTTGAGCAGGTATGCCGCAACACTGGAATCAACTCCACCCGATAACCCAACCACGACTCTTTTCATAAGCATTCAATTGGCTGCAAAATTAGCAAAATCGGTGGAATCAACAGATAGGGGAGGGATGGGCTAAGAATGGAGATTTTTCATAACCTCCTCGTTACTGAGAATATTCGCAACGATTGCATATATACTCTCAGAAGCAAATCCTTTCAGTTTGGTCATCAGGATTTTTTTCAGGTCTTTGATCTGTCTCTCTTCTTCAAGGGCTTTTTTAATTTCACGGAACTGTGAGCCGGTAAGCTCATCCTGGAGGGCATCCAGTATGACCTCGAAAGAGATGGTATTGCCGATCTCTTCCGGAGCACCAAAAGCCTCAAGCTCAACAATGGCTTCTTCAAGTATTTCCTTGCCAAGTTTTTTACATGCCTCCATGGAATTGGTATAGCCTGTTTCATCCCTTAAAACCCAGCTTCCCTGATCGTATTTGATCTTTCGAATGGCTTCGAGCTTCTTTGTTTTCCGGCCGAATACCCGTTCCATCAATAGAATGGTGAAATTTTTCCAGGCATTCAGATCAAAATCTTTGGCCTCCAGCTTTTCAATCTGGTCCTTTAATACTTTTATGGCATTCTTCGGATTCATGACCTTCTAAAAATACGAATAATCAGAGGATTCTCAAAGCAGGGAAAGCATATTGGAAGACTGCATGATCTGGAGTGGGTTGAAAGTCTCCTGATCCTAATCATAGTGATAGCGTTCCAGCCTGTTTTGCAGCTCTTTCTGGTATACAAGGTTGATGTCTGTTTTCGGATCGGCACAATAATATACAGGGGTCCCTTCCTGTCTTGCATATGGCGTTAAGATCCTGCCAACGATATCGACCTGTTTGAACAGCTCCTCCAAGTTATCGCTATCCCCAATCTTGATCAGGTACTCCGCATCTATGCTTTCAGGGGCCCAGAAGATATAACTGTCATTGTAACTGATGACCGGAGGCATATCGTATTTTGTACCATAAAAATTAACGGAGCCGGCCTCACCATAATTATTTGCCATGATGACACACCTTGCCTGTTGTTCAGGTGTCAGTTTTTGAAATGTTTCTCCGACCAGCCGTGAAAGTTCCTCCCAACCTATCATATCTGCATAATCCTGGGGAAGGTCATAATACTCCCCATCTTCCCAGCGATGGAATTTTTCCATGCCCATGGATTTATAGAATTGGATAAAAGCTGCAGGCTTCAGGATGGGCAGGCTCATGGGCAGGGCAACAACGGAAACAGAAAGTATGAAAATGATTATTATATATTTCAGGAATCCTTTCCTGCCACGGAGATATCGCTCTATGAACAAACCACCGAAAACAAACAGGGTTGAATAGAGTCCGAGTGTATAGTAATGTTTACCCCGCAGGATGATCAGTAATAAAATCACCGTTATGTATATCCATGCAAAAGCCCTGTAAGACTTACCATCTTTCAGGAAAGCGACATATATGAGGCCGAGCATCCATATAAAGAAGACAGGGAGAAACATCATGATCTGTTCCAGGAGAAAAACATCCACCCGGACATGCACCAGCTGAGTCTTTGCCAGTTCTTGCATATGGCTGATCATAGGCCAGTTATGATTGACCTGCCAGATCAGGTTGGGCAGTGCAATCAATCCTGCGATGGCCATGGCAATATATGGCTGGGGTTTACGTAACCAGCCTCGCAGGGGAGTCAGCAGCACAGCCATGATGATACCGAAAAGATAGAACACAACCGAGTACTTATTCAGGAATGCGAGTCCCGCGACAAGCCCGATCAGGTACCAGTAAAAGGGTTTCTGTGTACGAATCAGTCTGAATATCAGAAAAGCCAGCAACAGCCAGTAAAACTGATTAAAGGATACTGGCTGGAACAGGGTGTTGCTGCGCAGGAATGCCGGGGCAGCAAGGAAGGCAAGGCAGGCAAAGAACTGGGCCCATTTTCC
>JAZGGT010000182.1:0-5375 GCA_036480555.1 Bacteroidales bacterium
AACAAACTCACCTCCCTGAATTTCCAAGGTAACTTTATTCAGGGCTGTAGTCTCAACTTCATCCGTGCGGAAAATTTTTGTCAATTCTTCAGTTTTGATCATGATCGTCGGTATTTAGTGATATTAATTCTTTAAAATAAGTTTATCTACATCTCCAAAATTATCATAGCTGGATATAATGACCTGCTCACCAGGCTCGAGTCCGGCAAGTACCTCATAATAACGGGGATTTTGCCGTCCTATGCTGATATCTCTCCTGTAAGCAAACTCAGCTGTTTCATCGATGACAAAAACCCACTGTCCACCTGTACTCTGGTAAAATCCACCACGGGGTATCAGGATGGCCTGTTTTGATTCTCCCAGTTCCAGCTTGATCCTGGAGGTCTGGCCTATCCTTATGGCTGTTGGGATTTCTGCAGTGAATACCATGTCTACGTAAAACCTTCCGGACTGCACCTCCGGGTAGATCTTTTTAATCACCCCCGGGTAAGGGCTGCCCGCAAAATCACAGTCCCCTGTCAATCCCCTGTTCACCCTGGCGATATAATGCTCATCAATCTCCACACGCAGTTTATAGGAGTCCAGGATATTCACCGTTCCGATCCGGGTACCATAGGTCACTATCTCACCAATCTCGGGATTAAGGGTAGCCAGTTCCCCGTCCACCGGGGCCTTGAGATTCAAACTTTCCAGTCTGCCTTTAATGATCTTCAGGTTCCTGGTGAGGCTGTTCACTGAAGTTTCGAGAGACTCTACCTGGATGGACCTGAAAATGGAATCCTGGTATTGGATCTCTAGCAACAGATCCAGCATCTTCACGGTTGCCTCATACTGTTCCTTGGACTGCTCATAATCCTCCGAAGAAATGTGCTGCTGTTTGTAAAGGATCTTATTATTTTGATAGGCACGATCCTGTAATTTAAGTAATCTCTCTGTTTCTATGATCCGGCTCTCGCTGTTCATCTGCTGCTGAACCATCAGAAGCCGTGCAGTTCTTAACTCATTGATGGCACGGGCAACCTGTGCCTCATTGTTGGATATTTCCAGGATCAGGTTTGTATTGGTAAGCCGCAGGATGATATCTCCCTTTTTCAGCATACTCCCCTCGTCCAGCATGATTTCCTCCACTCTTCCTCCTTCAATGGCATCCAGGTAAATGGTCTGGATTGGTTCAACCGTCCCGATAACAGCTATATAATCCTGGAAAATATCTTTCTTTATCTCGGAAATGGAGATCTTGTCTGTCTCAACATTCAGTTTTGAGCTCTTATCACCGAAAACAAGGTTATAAAATACGAGAATGGTAAAAACTGCTCCAAGAAAAATCCAGATATTTCTCTTACTGAAGAGTTTAAACTTCTTCTCAATTTTGCGATCCATTGCATCCATTGCCAGACATTTAGAAAAGTTCTGCTAATATTTCCCATTTATTGTGCCAAATACTCCACTTATCTGATAACCATGCTTTTATACAGCGATTGAGCATGCTTTGTTGCAGGTTAACTGTCCAAATATGCTACAATAATAGTCCGAATCCGAACAATCAAAAAAAAATAATGTAAATTTACCTGCATGCTGGGGAGACTTTCCAGTGTATGAATATTTTAATAAGCCAAAGACATGAGCAATAAAGTTGGGAAAATCCTGGCAGTGGATGATAATGAGGATATACTCTTTGCATTAAAACTTCTACTGAAACAACATGTGGAAGTGATCACTACCGTGAATGATCCTGAAAGGATTCCGAAGGTATTGACGGAAGAGGATTTTGATGTCATCCTGCTTGACATGAATTTCACTAAGGATGCGATCAGCGGACAGGAAGGATTTGACTGGCTGGCAAAAATCCTGGAGATTGATCCTGATGCCGTAGTCTGCTTCATTACAGCCTATGGTGACGCAGAGAAGGCAGTGAAAGCCATCAAGGCAGGAGCCACGGATTTCATTCTCAAGCCCTGGCAGAATGAGAAGTTACTGGCAACGATTTCTTCATCTGTAAAGCTGAAAAGATCACGTAAGGAAGCCAGTGGCCTCCGGTCCAAACAGCAGGAGATAAGTGCTGTATATGATCAGCCATTCCATGAATTCATCGGGAATTCATTAGAAATGCAAAAGGTCTTCAATACTGTTACAAAAGTTGCTGCAACCGATGCAAACATACTGATCCTGGGAGAGAACGGCACCGGGAAAGAGTTGGTTGCCAGGGCCCTGCACCGTAATTCATTCCGTAAGGATGAAGTATTTATCAGCGTTGACCTCGGTTCCATTGCCGAGACTTTGTTTGAGAGCGAGTTATTCGGACATGAGAAGGGCGCCTTTACCGATGCAAAAAAGATGAAGCAGGGCCGGTTTGAAATCGCCCATGGGGGTACCCTTTTCCTTGATGAAATTGGGAACCTGTCCCTGCCCATGCAGACAAAATTATTGACTGTTATTGAGCGCCGGGAAGTCATCCGAGTTGGGAACAACAGGCCCATCCAGGTGGAGGTTCGCCTTATCTGTGCCACCAATATCGATATCCACGACATGGTACAGGAAAATAAATTCCGTCAGGACCTTCTCTACCGGATCAATACGGTTGAGATCCATCTTCCTCCATTGCGTGAAAGAACCGGGGATATCCCCTTGCTGGTGGATCACTTTCTGAAAATCTATTCCAAGAAGTATAAGAAAAATATCAAGGGAATCAGTTCCAATGCCATCAAGACCTTGAACCAGTATCATTGGCCTGGAAATGTAAGGGAATTGCAGCATGCCATCGAAAGGGCCATCATTATGAGTGACGGAACCCAGCTGGAAGGGGAGGATTTTCTTCTATCTGCACCCAATAAGAAATTTGGAGAACTTGAATTAGATACATATAATCTGGAGGATATTGAGAAGTCCATCATTAACAAGGTCCTGAAACAGCACCAGGGAAATATTACTCAGGCGGCTTCAGACCTGGGACTAACCCGTACATCCCTGTACAGGAGGATGGAAAAATATGACATATAAAAATTTCAGAGCAAATATTATAGTGAGGATACTGCTGCTTTCAGTATCCATTTTCCTATTCTTTTATTCATTGGACCTGGAATTTAATGTGACACCGATCCTGGTAGTCGTGTTGATCATATTCCAGGTTTTTTCCCTGATCAGGTATGTTGACAGAACCAACCGTGACCTGACAAGCTTTCTTGAATCCATAAGGTTTTCAGAGTTTACACGTACCTTCCAGATCGAAGGAATGGGATCATCCTTTGACGAATTAAACCGTGCCTTCAATGATGTGATCAACGATTTCCAGAAAGTCCGCTCCGAGAAAGAAGAGCATTTTCATTACCTGCAAAGCATCGTACAGAATATAGACGTGAGTATCATCGCTTACCGGAAGGATGGAACAGTGGAAATGATTAATAAGGCGGCAAAGCAGCTATTCCAGATACACAGCCTGAAAAATGTCAAGGGATTGGAACAACTCAGCCTGGAGCTGGTAAATACCCTGATCAATATCTCACCGGGTGAAAACACACTGGTGAAGGTCCAGGACCAGGATGATATACTGCAACTGGCAATATATGCAACTGAATTCAAGGTAAAAGATAAACTGATCATCCTGGCCACCATCAATAATATCCAGAATGTACTGGAAGAACAGGAGACGGAAGCATGGCAAAAACTGATTAGAGTGCTTACCCATGAGATCATGAATTCCATTACTCCCATTGCCTCCCTTTCCTCCACCCTGGAGATCATGCTGAAAGGGATCACCGATGGAGGAAATGTTAGGGAAGACATGGATATAGATGCTGTCATGGAGATACAGCAAGCCTTACAGACCATCAATAAACGAAGCACCGGACTCCTCCACTTTGTCAATACTTACCGCAACCTGACCAGGATACCAAAACCCAATTTCAAGATTTTCCCTGTCAAGGATCTGTTCAAGAACCTCTACCTGCTTATGGAGGAGGAGATCACTGAGAACAAGATAAATTTTGTAACAAATATTGAACCGGAAAATATAGAAGTCTCGGCTGATGAACAGCTGGTGGAGCAGGTGATCATCAACCTGATCAGGAATTCCATGCATGCCCTGGATGGACGGAAAGATCCGTCCATAGAACTCAAAACTTATTACAACAAACGAGGCAGGGTGACCATCCAGGTAGCTGACAATGGTACAGGCATACTCCCCGAAGTACTCGATAAGATCTTCATTCCTTTCTTTACCACCAAACAAAGCGGATCAGGGATCGGTCTCAGTCTTTCCAGGCAGATATTAAGGTTGCATAATGGTACCATCACCGCTCATTCAGTCCCCGATGAAGAAACCATTTTCACCTTAACTTTTTAGTATCAATTTTCGTAGTAGGGATAAGTTCTCTACACTAAGCGCAGATTCTTTTCGTTTTCTTATATATTTAAGCATTTAAATTGCACAGTCACAATTCACACCATATAAGGTTCTCTTTACCTGCTACTGGCCTCATTCTGATCCTGGCACTGTTTTCTTCCTGTATCAAGGAAGAGTTCAATCGTGAAAATTTAGATACGTCCTTTCGGTTTTCCCCGGGTGTTGCCACCCCCATCGGCTTTATCCGGTACCAGATGGATGAGCTCCTGGATTCTGCTAATACGACCCAGTTCTCAATCGATGATGATGGGTTCATGAACCTGGTATACCGGGAACTATTGGAATCCAGAACAGCATCAGAACTGGTCAAGATCCAGAATTTCGAATATACCACCAGTTTCGAAAATCCTCTGCCTATCCCTTTTGATCTATCAAGCATAATCGATACATTTTCATTCAGTGACACCATATGGATACCTGTAACCATAGGGATTGCAGGAGACGCCAGGATTGACAGTGTAATTGGTGCTTCCATGGAACTTACTGTTGATTTCACAGCTCATTTTGATCTTCAGGGAGAGGTATGTGTCGAAAGCCAGGATATATTAGATCCCCAGGGAAATATCTTCAATTTATGCAGAGACATTAACGATCCGACCAGTGTCTATAACCTGGTGGATTACACGCTCCGCCTGACCGATACACCGGCCGACCGTTCCCTGATCGAGGTTGTATACACTATTAAACTCGCTTCCTCCAGCGGGATCATCCAGCCGGGCGATCCAGTGGTAGACTTCACGGTTGGATTATCAGCGATCGAATACGATGTGATCTATGGTTATTTTGGACAATTTTACCTTGACCTGCCGCCGGTAAACATCCCGATGGACCTTTACAATCCCATTTACCAGGGTAGTTTCTATTTTGAAGGCGCTGAACTCCGGCTGATTTTCAGTAATTCATTTGGCATACCCATTGAGATGACCATCAATGAATTTGGGATTATAGCACGAAACGGACAGTTCACAACCATCAC
>JAZGGT010000183.1:0-6426 GCA_036480555.1 Bacteroidales bacterium
TCGCAGAATGAACAGGATTCACGGGTTTTTGGCAAGTTCGCCATGATCCCGGTTTTTGAACCCTCAGTCCAGCAGGAAGCTTATGATATGACCTACCGGGCCTTTGATTTGTCAGAGCAATACAAAATCCCTGTTATGCTCAGGCTGACCACCAGACTGGCTCATTCCCGCTCAGGAGTTACAAGGTCGAAGGTTGTGGACCAGAATCCGCTTGCACTGCCTGAAAATCCAAACCAGTTTATTTTATTGCCCAGCCTTGCCCGAAAAAGTTACCAGACCCTGCTTGAAAACCAGGATGCCTTCGAAGCGGCATCTGAACAGAGCGTTTTTAACAGGTTTGTCGATGGAAATGATCGTTCTGTGGGGATTGTTGTATGCGGACTTGCATATAATTACCTGATTGAAAACTTCAATAATCATATAGTACCGCATCCGGTCCTGAAAATTTCCCAATACCCCCTTCCGCGTAAAAAACTGGCAGCATTGTATGAAAGGTGTGAATCAATCCTGGTCATAGAGGAAGGTTATCCGGTGGTCGAAGAATTACTGGCGGGGATACTGGGACTGGGGAAAAAGGTTCGTGGCAGGTTCGACGGCACATTGCCACGGGCCGGGGAACTTACTCCCGACCTGGTCGGAATGGCTTTTAATCACCAGACAAAAAAAATCCACGAAATACCCGTTATTGTAGCCAGCAGGCCCCCGGCCCTGTGCAAAGGCTGCAGCCATACGGATGTATACCATGCATTGAATGAAGTCATGGAACCATTTGGTAAAGGAAAGGTTTTTTCAGACATTGGTTGTTACACCCTGGGTGCACTGCCTCCCTATAATGCCATTAATACCTGTGTGGATATGGGTGCATCGGTAACCATGGCAAAAGGAGCGGCTGACGCGGGACTGATACCTGCGGTTTGTGTGATTGGTGATTCAACCTTTACTCATTCCGGGATGACTGGCTTGCTCGATGCCGTACTCCAGAACTCACCGATTACCGTCATTATTTCTGATAATTCGACAACGGCCATGACGGGTGGACAGGCATCCCATGCCACCGGCCGCCTCGAATCAATCTGTAAAGGTATTGGTGTGCCAGGGGAGCATATCCGGATCCTGAATCCTTTGAAGAAATATCATGGCGACAATGTACAGATACTCAGGGAAGAGATTGCCTACGAGGGAGTTTCGGTAATCATTGCACAACGGGAGTGCATCCAGACAGCCACAAAGAAAAGTAGGGAGGCCCGTAAGGATGTCCCGCAGGAAAAGCAGCAACATAAAAATGAAATACAATGAAACGAATGAAAGCTGATATCATATTGGCCGGAGTGGGAGGCCAGGGTATTTTATCCATCGCGGCATCCATTGGTATGGCAGCCCTGAACAATGAATTATTTATCAAGCAGGCAGAGGTGCATGGCATGAGCCAGCGGGGAGGCGCGGTACAGTCAAATCTCCGGATATCTGCCAGACCCATTGCCTCCGATCTGATCCCCCTGGGAAATGCCGACCTTATCCTTTCGGTTGAACCCATGGAATCACTGCGCTACCTGCCATACCTTGCAGCACATGGTTGGCTTGTTACCAACTCAAACCCTTATTTGAATATCCCGGATTACCCGGACATGGGGGACATTAAAGAACAAATTGCCATACATCCGAACCATGTCCTGCTGGATGCTGATAAAATTGCATCTGATCTGGGATCCAGAAAAGTATCTAATATGGTCGTCCTGGGTGCTGCCACGCCCTTTATCGGGATCCCATATGCACATTTTGAAAGCGGGATCAGGGCAATTTTCGGCAGGAAAGGGGAGGAGATGGTTCTGCTGAACCTGGAGGCTCTCCGAAAGGGTAAGGAAATAACAGAAGGCAGGACCTAATCAAGCAGGATGCCTTCCTGACTGATCAGTGTCCAGCCGGATGCCCAGTTGAATGTGCCAAATGCTCCCTGGTATCCCACATGGTCAAACCAATCATCCGGATATGGGGCCAGTCCCGTGAAAACATAATCGCTGGTTACCAGCCTGTAGATCCCACCGGTATAGATGAGTCCGGGGTCCTCCACCTTGTTCTTCTCTTTACTGAAGTGTTCCATGATTCTGGCATTCTGTTCCCCCAGGTCAATCCCAATGCTCTCAGTACGCACTTCAAATATGGCAGAAGTATCATTATTTGCCACATCGAAGAAAACATTACTTTTCAGTTGAAGACTTCCATTTTCGAATTGCTGATAGCTGTCTTCCAGGTCCGGCTTGTATTCAATACTTACACCATATTGCTGGTTTAACAGGATGGAGTTGGCCAACCAACCTCCGGCATTCCTGCTGAATGCCGCCTGGGAACGATCATTATCCATGCCACTGCCAACCAGGGTCAGGTTAAACAGGAGGGGGGCGGATATAGGTCGTCCGTTTTCCGGGAAAGAGCCCCCATTGGCTTCCAGTAACTGGCTGCCTTCCTTAATGTCCTGAATACCAACCCAAAATTGTCCCTTCCCCCGGAATCCTTCATCGTAATCAAATGCATCATCACTGCAAAATGATGCAATGAGGTATTTAGCATTTACAGTCCCGCCAAAGAACTCAAAACCGTCATCGGCATTCGAAATCACTTCTATATGGTCGATAATCGTCTCACTGCCAACCCCGCCCAGGCTGAGGCCGTTGATCTCATTGCCGTCCCCTATATTGGTCCCGGCATGCCGAATGGAAACGTATCTGAAGATACCTGAGTAATCATTATCGGATATGCCGCCATAGGTAGCCCGTGGCTCACTCAACGGTATGCCTTCGATATGGTTTTCGCCATACAGGTTATTCAAACGGGCCTCACCCAGTATGATAACACCTCCCCATAAACCTTTGGCTTCTGTCTGAACGGATCCCTTCAAATCGTCGTTTTCGCAGGTAAATATGATGGGATCGCCAGCGGTGCCATCGGCAATGATTATGCCTCCCCGTGCTACAATGAGTCCACTGGCCGCGCTTCCCTGGCCGGTTCTAGCACGTATCACGGTGCCGGGTTCAATGGTCAGGGTTTGTCCGTCATTAACAAAAACAAGACCTTCCAGTAAATAATCCCTGTCTTTTCTCCAGGTAGTAGTGCCCGTACCTGCACCATTGTCCCTGATCGATTCCACCCGGTCCACTATATATCCACTTTTCCTACATCCGGCAGTAACAAGTGCCAGCAGGATGATCAATAATAGACCTGGAAAATTTTTCGTAGTGATGTTCATTTTTTTTAAGACAAATATTTCTTTGGATTTAGAGGTCTACTTCAAGATTTATAAAGATATACGATAAATTTCCAATATTGGCAGCATATGGAACCCAGTCCTGATAGTTCAGGGCCAGTTTTACCTGATCAATCGGCTGGAACTGTATTCCGGCAATAATGGCAGAACCATCATCCACCAGGTTCCATGGCTGTGCAAATCCTGGAGGTGCATTGGAAGACAAACGATCATATCTGCCGAATATTTCAAACCTGTCATTTATATCATAAGATAAAAAGAATGAAAGGCCGAACTGGTTATGGTCCTGTTCGAAATCCCGGTTACTCTTCCAATTGAATTCTGCGCCTGCGGTTATTTTCTTGTGCCGGTATCCGGCAAAGGTTGAAAGTGTTGATTGCCAAACTTCCTGATCTACAAAATCATAGTATACCCTCAACTGTAAGGGACTGACAGGAAAATAGGAGATGGCGCCGCTGTATTTGAATGCATTGTCATTCTGCAGGTTCTGATAGCCTTCGCCGTTCATCACACTGGCATCAAATGCCAGGTTTTTAAATGGAGCGAATATAACAGTTGTACCAAGGTCCGCCTTTGGTCCGAACCGGTGTTCATCCTGGAAGGACCTGTAAAGATACCGGTGTTTCCAGTATTTCTCCTGCCGCCTGTATTGTTCTGTATTAATGATCCCGCCCCTTATGGTCCATTTTTCCTTTTCCCAGTAAAGGGCAGCTGTTTTGAAGTAAGCATACCTGCGCAGCCTTGCGAATTCGGAAATTTCTTCGGGACTACCTATATCCACCTTTATCTCGGTGGTAAAATGCTTGCTAAGTCTGTATTTATAGCCCAGGTAAGCCCTTCTTACTTCGAATGCTTTTGAGGGATCCGTATCTGTAAGTCCGGTATGAACATTGGCAAAGATCCTGACAATTGGATCCCCGTTCGGAATAAAGGTTTTGACAGTGGCATCCTGGGCGGAAATTAGGTTGGATGACAAGACTAAGCTGCAGATAACCAGATATTTATTCATTTGTTTGCAGGTTTGGATGTAATGCTCAATGTTAATAATTATTTAACAAGGTTTACCTATATTAATAAGATAAAAATTACATTGGTGTAATATTTAGAAAAAATAAATCATAACATTCCTGAAATGGAAATCGAAACCAATAAGTATAAAATCCTGATCGTAGATGATGAGCCCGATATACTGGAATTTATTAACTATAACCTGAAAAGGGAAGGATTCAAAGTATATCAGGCCAGCAGCGGCAAGGAGGCCATAGCAACCGCCATTAAGCAAATACCCGACCTGATCCTGCTTGACATTATGTTACCCGAGATGGACGGAATAGAAACCTGTGAAGAGATCAGAAAAATTCCATCACTCTTTCATACCACCATTGCATTTCTCACTGCCAGGAGTGAGGATTATTCACAAATAGCTGGTTTTGAGGCAGGTGGAGATGATTATATCACGAAACCAATCAAACCAAAGGTCCTGATAAGCAGGATAAAAGCCCTGCTCAAAAGAAGCCATGCACCAGTCCCGAAATATGATAAAAAATCAGGTAATACTCCAAATGATATTTACATGGACAGGGAACAGTTCATTGTAGTGAAAAAGGGAAAGGAACTCGAGCTGCCCAAGAAGGAATTTGAATTACTTAATCTACTGATTTCCAAACCCGGCAAGGTTTTTACACGCGAGGAAATATTCCACACGGTATGGGGTGATAAGATCATCGTTGGTGACAGGACCATCGATGTGCATATCCGTAAATTAAGGGAGAAGATCGGCGATGATTATATACATACTGTAAAAGGGGTTGGTTACAAGTTCATTAATTAAGCGAAGGAGTCTTTAAAACCTTAGTGCCATTCTCATTATTGTATACCACAAAATCCCGTTGAGCTTTGAGGAGGTTAATGGTATATAGCACCAGGTTTTTTGATTCGGTAAGGGTATTGAGATAAATGGTGCTGCTTTTCATTCCGGTTTCCCTGTTCTTTATCCTTTTCAGTTGTTTCTTTTTCAGTTTGGTGAAAATATCCAGTAAGGATATCTGCCTGGAGATCACTTTGTCAATAGCACTGTATTCTTCGTTTTTGATAATTTTAATAACCTCCGTAAAGAATTCATTTAAGTGCTGGGCCGTATCTCTCAATTCTACTTCTTGATCTTTGATAAGGGCAGGATGATTATTGTCTATATACTCAAAAACAGGGTCGGCAATAAAGGTCAGGCAGTGGGCAGTCTCCCTGAGGTAATCCAGTACCTGTACATAGTGATGTCCTGATTCCACATCATCTTCCTGGAGTTTGGAGATGGTCTGATATATATTATCCTTCAAGATCTTTATCTCCTTGTTGAGGGATTTGATGGCCTTCAAGGTTTGCTTCATAACTGGACGTTTCAGGTCAATTATCCCAGAGATTGAATTTGAGTAAAGAATCGATACCTGGGACAATGTTTTGTAGACAGTTTTGGTGCAGCTCTTCTGTACATTATCTCGATTGACTTCCTGTCCCTCAATTTCACCCACCTCCTCGGTACGCTTTCGTTCTGCATCCCGCTTCCTGTGAAGACCATATGACTTGACAAAGAAGAAAATGATCAGGACCAGGAGTCCGACTACAGCAAAAACCTGTCCCCAGTGTATCAGGAAGGCCAACAGGAAAGCTGCCGTAAACGCACAGAATGCAGTGAAGAACCATCCTCCGATTACTGTAACGACTCCTGATACCCTGAAAACTGCACTTTCCCGACCCCAGGCACCATCAGCAAGGGATGTTCCCATGGCTACCATAAATGTCACATAAGTTGTGGATAAAGGAAGTTTTAAAGAAGTACCCAGCGAGATCAGTGCACTTGCCACCACCAGGTTCACAGAAGCCCTGACAAGGTCAAAGGACAGGCCTTTATCCTTTGTCATATCTCTGAATTGATCCCGCTTAAATCTACTTTTCAGGAAATTTGTAAAGGTTTTTGGGATCAGAATGTTCAAAAAATTCGAAAATCCAATGCTCGCCCGGACAATGCCACGGGCCATTCCAAAAGATTCAAATCTTTCATATCCTTCATCCTGTCTGCTCAGATCTATGGTTGTAGCAGACACTGATTTAGCCTTTTTTGATGTCCAAAGTGCCAGTACCATTATGGCCCCTGCGATGAGCAGGAATACTGT
>JAZGGT010000184.1:0-2729 GCA_036480555.1 Bacteroidales bacterium
ATCCTGAAGGAAGTTACCGCCATCCGTTATTTTTTGATAAAAATCCCTTTGTTTATTGGGATTTCCATGGCGGCCATAATGATGACACTTGCTAAATTAACAGGCCGGATGCCCCTGATCACCCCCGGACTTTTGAAAAAATATAGCCATCACTGGGCTGTTTCGAGTGAGAAGGCAAGGTCAGAACTGGGTTATGATCCGGTGGATTTCAGAGAGGGACTGCGCAGAACGGTTGAATGGTTGCAAACGATAAATTTTGGAAATGGGCAATGATATGATCTATACTTTAATTACCGGGGGAAGCATGGGGATAGGGAAAGCCCTTGCAAGAGAGTGTGCCCGGCGAGGGATGAACCTTTTGCTGGTGGCGCTGCCCGGTCCCGAACTCGAACAGACAGCCAATGAGATCCGGAAGGATTTCTCAGTTAAAGTTGATACCCTGGGCATAGACCTGACAGGGCACCCATCCCCTGGAAAGGTACTTGAATGGTGTGAAAAAAATAATTATGCCATCGATATCCTCATGAACAACGCCGGTATTGCAGGATCTGCCATTTTTGAGGAATCTTCCATTGAATATTCTGATGAAAGAATACTGTTGAATATACGGGCACTTGTGATCCTCAGCCGGCTGTTCATCCCAATGTTAAAACAAAACAAAAAAGCATATATTCTAAACACAGGAAGCTTTTCGGCATACCAGCCCCTGGCTTACAAAAGTGTCTACGCAGCTTCAAAGTCATTTGTCCACCTGTTTTCCCTGGCCCTCAATGAAGAATTGAGAGATACTTCTGTCAGTGTTACAGTGGTCAATCCCAATGGAGTAAGGACCAATACAGGCACCTTTGACCGGATAAAGACCCATGGGAAACTGGTTCAGAAAACATTGATCCTGGATGCTGATAAAATTGCACAGATAGCAGTCGAAGGAATGCTGAAGGGTAAAAGAATCATTATTCCCGGTTTTTGGAACAGATGTATACTGCAAATAACCAGGCCTTTACCAATCAATTTCAAAATCAAAAAGGCGGCCAAAATAATCCGCAGGGAACTGTTGCAATAAGATAAGATTTAGCGGATAAAACCTATCTACTCCCCGTAGGTGCTGAAACCCGTCTTGATATGTGTTTCCTTGTTCGAGAGTGTCAGGACCGGGATGGTCGCGTGATTCAACAGCTGATGTGTCAGGTTGCCCATGAACGTCAGGCTTCTTGACTGTTCTTTCATAATGGTAATCACATCGGCATTCACAGAATCTGCATAAACCACAGTCAGGTCCACTATATTCTCCCCGTAGAGGGATTTCTGCCGGAATGGGACCTTTTTTACGGTAAAATACCCGGCTGCCTGCCTTGAATAAGCCTCGAGCCGATTGGTGATCCTTTGTCCCCTTGAAGAACTCACCGTAATAATATGTACCTCTGCTCCAAATAATTCGGCAAGTTCTGCGGTGATGGGTACCTTCTGTCGTGTATCAATTGTTACATCCAGCGGCATCACTATATTCTTGATATCTTCGGGGATCATGCCCGTCCGGGTGGTCAGCACCGGTCTCTCAGTCGCAGATATGATCTTAAAGGCATTGCTTCCCATGAAAAATTCTTCAAAACCAGATGCTCCATGAGTGGAGGCAATGACCATGGCCTCTTTATATGATTCTACCTGGCTGACAATTTCCTTGTAGATTTTGCCGGATTTGATGATATAGCGAAGCTTTGATTCATTTTCCATATTGGGTTCAAAATGGGCAATGATTTCTTTAAACTTCTTTTCTGCCCACTTGTTTTCTTCCTCGAAATGCCCAGGACTATTATAGTCTGAACTCTTCTTTTGCACATATACGAGCTGGATGTTGGTGTATCGCTTCCTGGTAAACAATAAGGCAAGCTCTATTCCCTTTTGTGAATCTTCCGAGAAATCAATGGGGATGATAATATTCTTCATGATGACCGGTATAAGTTATATATTATTGGTTATTAACGATAAAAGGCCCCATTCGGTTACGTTAAATTTATTACTTTTGAAATCCTGTCTGAATAAATACCTTATTGCATAATGAAAAAAGTAGTTGCCGGAATAGATATTGGAGGTACTTTCACCAAATTGGGAATCGTTGACCAGGAAGGGAAGGTATATGCGGAAACTTCCATTTCAACAGTCAGGCATAAGGATGTAGATAATTATATGGAACACCTTGCCAGGGCAGTCCGGAAACTTCTCGGAGAGCAGGAGGGCAAGCTGGAACTGGCAGGTATCGGGATAGGTGCCCCCAACGGTAATTATTACCGGGGTGTCATAGAATATGCCCCAAACCTGAACTGGAAAGGAATGATCCCCTTCGTGGAAATGTTTAAAGCTCATTTCGATATTCCCATTGTTCTGACCAATGATGCCAATGCCGCGGCCCTTGGTGAGATGATGTACGGGGGAGCGCGGAATATGACTGATTTCATTGTTATCACACTGGGGACCGGTCTGGGAAGCGGGATTGTGGTGAATGGGAAGGTGGTATACGGACATGATGGTTTTGCCGGGGAAATGGGACATGTTACTGTTGTTGAAAATGGGCGCCAGTGTGGTTGTGGGAAGAAGGGCTGCCTGGAAGCCTATGTGTCGGCCACCGGGATTGTCAGGACAGTATATGAATTGCTGGCACTGCGTACAGATGACAGCCAACTTCGCAAGATCTCCTTTGAGAAACTTACAGCCAAAGATATTTCCGATGCTGC
>JAZGGT010000185.1:0-3683 GCA_036480555.1 Bacteroidales bacterium
GATTCGTTCCTGACCATGGGAAAACTGGAGGCTTAAAAGAGATAACAATACTATCAGGGATGTTTTCATAATTTGTCGATCTACAGCTTTGCAAGGTAGTAAACTTAGGAATTATCAGGCACAAAAAAACCCGTCAGGCTTTGCCCAGTTTCATTTTGGGTTTGCCTGACGGGTGAGAGATTCTGTAAGATATTTTAATAGTCCAGCTTTACTCCTGCATACCTGGTCTTGATCTTTACGGTGGCCGAGGGATTTTCATCCGATCCTACCCTGCCATAGACCTTCATGGAATTGCTTTCCTGTATCCTGCTGACCTTGCCGTCACTGTCATGATAGCTGATCTTGGCGTATGATGCCTCCCCATCCAGTTCATAAGAGGACTTCTCGTCCAGTCCGATTTTATATCCCCCGTAGCTGGATTCAACATTGACAGATTCGAATGTGGACGGCATATACTCAATTTTGCAACTGGTGTACCTGGTATCAGCCTCAAGTTTTTTGCTTAGTTCGTCAGCT
The DNA here is from genome assembly GCA_036480555.1 of Bacteroidales bacterium. Classification (GTDB taxonomy): domain Bacteria; phylum Bacteroidota; class Bacteroidia; order Bacteroidales; family SM23-62; genus SM23-62. Next base: position 517 of record JAZGGT010000185.1, read on the forward strand.
TCGATGTCTGAATAACTGGATTTGACAACCAAATTGGATAATTTGCCGAACCTGTAATCGTCGTATTTGCCCTCAATAACCACGGAACTGGCCTCATCAATACTCAGTTTCATATAACTTGTATAGCCCACAAATGCCTTTGCTTTTTCAATATCCAGGCTAGAATACTTGATGTTTGCCTTGAGCCAGCTGCACTCACCGATGGAGCTGCCGCTGGCATATGCCAGGCTAACTGTATTCAACGGTTTTACCTGTCCCCTGGTAAGCTTATTTACGGTCAGTTTTCCATATCTAATATCAAACTGGGCATGACCACTCAGTTCATCAAGGAATGCGTGACCGTATTTGTTCCTGAGTTCCAGGTCAAGGTCTTTGGGCATCTGGACCGCATAATTGATCTCGAACTCATTGTTTCCGCTGTTGGACCTGAACCTGTCTTGGAAAACGGTCTCAGCCTTGACCGATTTGCCTTCTGTAGTAAACTTGACATTGATCTGGTCAAGCATCTTTTGTGCTTTGTCTTCATTGGAATGTTTTACTTTCACAATTACATCGATCTTGATACTCGGTGAGTCCCAATTCTGGATATCAACATTGCCATATTTATTATGCAGGATCAGTTTCGAATAATCCGCTGTACCATACTCCTCATGATACTCCTTTGTTACCTGATTCTGGGCGCTGGTTAAGACCGGTGTTAAACCCAGAAAAACGCCAAGCAGCAGAATGTTAAATTTCTTTGCCTTCATGATTTTCATATTTTTTATTTACCTGGTTTACTTCTTCCAATTGCTCTATAATCTGGCTCATAATTTCTACCTTGATCTGGTAGTGTGCGATCATTGCATTGATGACACGTCTGTCTGTAGGGTTAACCTGGAAGTCTTTCTGAAGAGAATGGAATAATTTGTCCATTTCATCCAGTTCAACCATCAGCATTTCTTTCTGTTTCGGATCATTAATGTTAAGCCTGTTGATCTCCTGATATTTATTGTTTATCAATGAGGTATAGTAGAATTCAGCTTCACCGAACTCCTCGGATATATCCTGGAGGGATAATACCCTCTGGTTAGAATAGTAAATTTGGGCCTGTTCATAAATGAGAATGCTGGACAGGGCGACCAAAAGTAGAACGACAGCTGCTTTGAGGGCATATGGAATGCGGGAGAAGAGGGAGCTGGACTGCCTGTGCAATTTTTGCTCGAACCTCTCCATGTGACCGGAAGATGGCTCCTCGCTGTCAAATTTCTGCCGGTTGGACAGTATATGTTTTTCGAGCTTATTCATGGCTTCTCTTTTTTAACATTTCTCCCAGTTTTTTTCTTGCCCTTGTAAATTGTGATCTGGATGTGGAAGGGTTGATATCCAGGATCTGTCCGATCTCCTCATGGTCATATCCCTCAAGCAAATAAAGGGTCAGCACTACCCTGAATCCGTCCGGCAGCCTCATGATGGCTTCCCTGATCTCTTCTATCCTGTCACTGATGTCATCATCGTCACTACCCTCATCACGGACCTGAATAACTCCTTCATCCAGTATTTCAAAAGACAGTCTGCGTTTTTTCAGGCTGTCGAGGGACCTGTTGATTACGATTTTTTTTAACCAGGCCCCGAAACTCACCGTACCGCTGTACGTTTCAATCTTATCAAAGGCTGACAAAAATGATTCCTGCATGATATCCTCCGCGTCACCCGGATCTTTCACGATCCTGAGACTTGTATTATACATGGCCTTGTAATACAAACCGTAGATCTCAAACTGAGCGCCCCGGTCACTGTCCCTGCATCTGTCTATTAAATCCTTATGAATATTGGGATACGCTGGCTCTTTTGCCATCCAATTCTGGTATAAAGACGAGTATTAGTTTCTTTCTGCTGCAAATTACGAAAAAAAAAAGGCAGCATCATCCGGTAGTCATCCCCGGATGCTTAGAAGAGCATTATCATCCCGGTGGTGACCACGCCTGTTTCATAGTCAAGTTCCGACCCGAACATGCTGTGGGGTATCATGAATACCAGGAAAAAAACAAGGGCAGCAATCCATGCGTACGCCGGCCTGTCTTTGCGGATGTTCATCACAACAGCCAGGATCCAGAATAGCAAAGCCACCAGCACCTTGTTGTCTGTCATATCCTGCCCGAACGGGAATCCTGTCCAGAAAGCCCCAAAGGCATATTTCTGGATGACGGGTCCCAATACAAAGCCGCCAACAAACAGGAAAATGATGGTCAGTATCCCGTATAATTTGTACCTGCGAAGACGGTAAACAGCAAAGAGTCCCGCTACAAGTGATAACAACTGGGCTGTAAAAATAAACAGGATATGCGGTATCAATACAAATGCCGGCACACTTCCCTTAAAGCGGATAACTACCGGCACCTCATTGACAATGTAAGATCTGTCATTCTTCATGAGGACAATCGTGTATTCCAGCTTGCCGGCCGGCGGCTGGTTGGGCAGGTATCCGATCAGGTCCTGTCCCTCGATCACCATCCGGACGGTGTCGTGAGGATCAGCTGTTTTAAATCTTTTATAGATGATCAGTCCCTCGATATCATCTCCGGGAACCGTGATACCGATTTCCCTGTCAGTGTTCCCCCCATGGGTCCTGGGAAGGTTTACCTCAATATCTGCACCTTCTATCTCGACAGTACGGTTTACGGGCTTGGTGGGACCCGTTTTACGCTGATAAATGACAGTGCTTATGGTTATTACAGCTGCCAGTATCCAAAATATCGTTTGTTTTTTCATTTGTCTGTGTGAATTTTATAACTGGACCAGCAGATCCAGTTCCTGTTCATCTCTTTTTACGGTGACCACAATGATCTGTCCCTTGCTTACACTTTTAAGCCGGTACATATAATCATATATTCCATTGACTGGCTGGCCTTCAATGGACATAATGTAATCCCCTTTCTTCATTCCGCCAATGTAAGCTGGTTTGCCGGGTGTTACGAAATCAACCCTCATTCCATCCTTGTCGTCATTATCGGTAAAATCCGGCATGATCCCCAGGGTGATCCCACCGCCTCTCCTGCCCTGAGGCCTGACCTTCGGTCCAGCTTCCTGGAATGTCAGTGTTGAATCCATCCGGTCCATATATTCTGCTAAACTGCTGGTGTATTCTGCAATGCTGACCATACCTTCAAGATTGATCTGCTCAATGT
>JAZGGT010000186.1:0-3350 GCA_036480555.1 Bacteroidales bacterium
AAGGAATGCATGATTATGAATAAAATCATACATATCGGTAAAGTCGGCCGGATTACCTTTATAGCGTTTATGCCCGGAGGCCCATTGATTAACGGGGACCATGAAATTGGCTCCATTCGCATAGGTCTGGGCTATCCAGGTCCGTACAAGCCCCGGCCGGTTTTCATCAAGGATCAGTTTCCAGTCCTGTTTGGGAAGAGCGGTAACAATAAGCTTTTTCTGGACTGCTTCTGCAATCTTATAATTGAGTATCGTCCTCACAGGAACCTGGCGCTCCATAGCATCCTGTCCCATTTCAAGGGTGTAATGGGATATTTCAGGAACAACCACCGAGCGGAAGGGTTGATGCGGAGGAGAGGAGGTGCTCAGGGGGATGTGCCTGCCTGCCTGTTTATCAATATAAGCACCCAGCTCAGTAGTCAGATCACCGATTGATTGGATGTGGTATTTTTTGTAAATATCAAGCAAGGGTATCGTGTCAGCTGCTTCCCTGCTTTTATTAATGAAGGTATTATCATTATATCCATTGGATTTAAGGTATTCAACATAGTTGAAATGTTTAACTGGCCACACACCCATACTTTCTAATTCTCCTGCAGTATAGCATCGGTCCAGGTATATATTAAAGCCTCCCAAACAATGATCACAAAAACAGGCTCCATACCATTTGAGGGCTAATGCAGCACTTGTCTGGGCATCGAGCATGATAAAATCCGGATTTCCTGATATAACGAAATCTGCCTGGTATTTCAGGTATTCTCTAAACCCCGGTGCATTTGAACAGAACCAGTAAGCCGGATGGCCCCTATGTTTTCTGCCCTTGAACCAGGGGACTATCAGGAGGTCACCATCGAGGGTATGCATGACATTATCCCTGAAACCCTTGGGATCATAATCGATCATGTTTTCCCACCTGGCATCAAATTCTATCCTTGCCTGGAAATGTATCCCCTTTGCCTGAACTCGCTTAACATTTTTCCGCCATCTGTTAATTGTACGCTCATTCAGGGGATGAGGCAAAAAACCCCATGCCAGGCCAGAGACATGGTACTGCTTAAAAACTTTATCAGATTTTGTCCGTGTGACAAAAATATCCGAATGTTGAATAGCACTGACATCCTGCCCGTATGATGTAATTACCCCCGTAGACAGGCCAAGTAAAACAGCAGCTTGCAATAATGTATTTCTCAATAAACAGCTATTTTATTTCAGAGCGTTTCTTGGGACATTAAAGCGATCCGGATCGACCATCACATCCCTGACAGTACTGTAATGCTGAAAATAATTCCAGCTGATCTTTTTCGTCACGCCTTGCTTGAGATCACAATCAAACCTGAGCAGGAAATTCCAGTCAGACCGCCCGTAATGGCAGAGTCCCCATGTAAAACCCTGTCCGTCTGCCGGATCATCAAATTTATCGGCAATGTAAGCTCCGCCTGCGGGTGGGATATCCTCAAGGCTGGTCATTACCTCAAAGTTCACCCCGTCTTCAGAGTACTGGATGGTTCCTTTCTCCGGTCCGGCCCAGTCAACAAGTGAAGCAACACCATTCTTATATGGCCACATCCATACTTCATGACCACTGTTGAGAACCGGGTTCAGGAGATGCTTCACATAGGGCCCTTCCGGATGGTCGGCGACAGCCACACCGATCTTGGAATCTGCAAACATCTTCTCCCCTATTTTATGTCCCTTATAGTAGAGCCAGTATTTTCCATTCCTGGGTAATACACCAGGATCATGGGTGGCCCCGCTATCCCATGATCCTTCCTCGATATAATCCTGCCAGTTGGAATAACCTGGCTTATTCTCATCCCTGTATTTTCCGTCCGGAGTGGTCCTCAGTATGGGTTCCGGCAGTTTTTCCCAGGGACCATCGGGAGAATCGGCCTTGGCCATACCCACAACATTACGTTGTTCAGTGAAAGTCCTTGCCTGGTAAGTAAGGTAGTATTTACCTTCAGCAACAAGTATATTGGTAGTAAACACGCTGAAATCATCCCAGGAACCTTTTGTTCCCCGTTCCACTGCTGGCCCCTGCTCGGTCCAGTTAATACCATCATTGCTTGTTGCATAATATATATCGGCATTCAGCCAGCTATATTCAGGATCCGTGTTACGAGTATACCATATATAGTATTTACCGTTCACTTTAATAATGGAACTTGCATCTCTCCGGTTCACACCGGGTTCATAGCCTAGTCCTTTGACCGGTGAGTACCGGAAACGAGTATAAAATTCATTCTCGCTGTCATTTCCCTGGAAGCGTTCCATTGCTGCACTGCTATCCGGGGTTTCCTGGCATGACAGGCATAGAGACATTCCCATCAGGACTACAGTAATAATGTGTTTCAATCTCATTTTAATATCTGATTTGGTTATAGTCAATTCTTAACAACAAACTTATCCGCCATTATTTCATCATGAGTACCAATCCTTAGTAAATAAAGTCCGGAGGGAAATGTATCAAGGCTGAGCACTACCTCTCCCGGCAGGCATTTCCTGGTCAGAAGCAGGGTTCCCCTGATATCATGGATCATGACTACCGAGGGTTTGTCAAGCCCAATAATGATGTATTCAGATGCCGGATTCGGGTATATTGACAGGCTGTGATTTTCGGTCTGTATCCCGTTAATTGCAGTCTTTATCCCGTCCAATGCATCTACCGGTAGTTGGAACCTGCCGGGATCGGCCATGACATCCCGGACCGTACTATAATGTTGAAAATAATTCCAGCTTATTTTTTTCTGAACACCCTGCTTCATATCGCAATCAAAGCGAAGCAGGAAATTCCAGTCAGACATCCCGTAATGGCATATACCCCAGGTAAATCCCTGCCCGTCTTCAGGATCATCAAACTTATCTGCAATGTATGCTCCCCCTGCAGGAGGAATATCCTCCAGGGCAGTCATAACTTCAAAATTTACTCCATCTTCGGTGTATTGTACGGTTCCTTTCTCGGGACCGGCCCAGTCCACAAGGGATGCCACACCCGATTTATAGGGCCACATCCACACTTCATGTCCACTGTTTAACACTGGATTTAATGTGTGTTTCTCGTAGGGGCCCTCCGGATAATCCGACACAGCCACACCGATCTTTGAATCGGCAAACATTTTTTCACCGATCTTATGGCCTTTATAATAGAGCCAGTACTTCCCCTTTCGGATGAGAATCCCGGGATCGTGGACTGCTCCACTGTCCCAAGACCCCTCTTCTATAAAGTCCTGCCAGTTGGAGTAACCCGGCTTATGCTCATCCCTGTATTTACCATCGGGTGTGGTTCTGAGGATGGGATCAGGCAGCTTTTGCCAGGGACCATCCGGTGAGTCAGCCTTAGCCATACCAAT
>JAZGGT010000187.1:0-2116 GCA_036480555.1 Bacteroidales bacterium
GGCGAGCAGGTACTGGAAGGAAAGCAACTGGAAAATCTTCAGGCGCAATCCCAATTTATGCCCGAGTTGAAATACGATGAACTTGGTTATACACTCCAGTTAAAAAGTATTGAGACAGTTGACGGAAAAGATACCTATATGATTGAGGTTTTTCATCCGGGCAGCGGAACAGGTTATGACTATTACGATACTGAATCCTGGCTGAAAATAAAAGAAGATAAAGTAGAGGAAACCCCCGACGGCAGCATGGTCCAGACAACTAATTTATCTGATTACAGGGAGGTGTATGGTATTTTATTTCCCCATAAAATAGATCTGATTATTGGTCCCCAGCAAATCTCCGGAACAGTTGAGAGTGTTAAGCTCAACGCCGGAATTGATGACTCGGTTTTCAAATAAAACTGTATGAGGGCTGTCATTCAACGGGTCAGCTATGCTTCTGTCAGTATTGACATACAGGAAAAAGCCCGTATAGAAAATGGTTTGCTCATCCTTCTTGGCATTGAGGAAGCAGACACCAATGAAGACCTGGAGTGGCTCAGTGGAAAGATTTCCAGGCTGAGGATTTTCCGCGACCAGAAAGGAATCATGAATCTGTCCCTCACCGAGGTTGAGGGTGAAGCCCTGGTGATCAGCCAGTTCACCCTGCATGCCAGCACCAGGAAAGGAAACAGGCCATCCTATGTGCGGGCAGCCAGGCCTGAAACTGCCATCCCCTTGTATGAACAATTCATAAATCAATTGTCACATGATATTGACCGGGAAGTAAAGTCGGGAGAGTTTGGCGCATATATGCAGGTTAATATGCTGAATGATGGTCCCGTTACCATTATCATTGACACCAAAAACCGGGAATAATGATATTATAAACCTTCATTTCCCCCATCCAGCACATATTTCCATGATCCGTCAGGTTGCCTTTTCCAGATAGTAACATATTTTCCCCTGGTAAGCGAGTTGTCTGCTTTGATAAAGCTGGTATACAAACCATACGTATATCCCAGGTCGCCCGATTTGGACAAGTCAGCGTCCAGTGGCTCCCAGGTCAGGGTGAATCCGGTATCAGAGAATGCTTCAAAAATAGCAGAAATAGCCGCCTTACCAACTACGGGCATGACGTTGCTCTGCAACAATACAGCTGAATCAGCAGCATATTCCAGAAAAGCATACTTCATCCCTTTCTCCCGGGATAATTCTGAGAACTCCTTATCCAGTTTGATTAAATCTTCAGGGATGGGTTTTACACATGCTGACAATCCGGCAGCCAGTATGATAAAGATAATGCAGCAGTGTTTCATATCTAAAATCCTATGGGATAGGTTAATTTCAGGAAAACTGTCCGGTGATCATAATACTGTTTCTCAGAATGAATGAACTACCCCGGGGCAGAGCCCCGAAGTATCAAAACAATTTCAATTGTCCTTCAAATATTTTCTCGTAGGTCTTCCCTTGATCTTCAACGTACCGCCTGATAAGATCCTCATTTCCATACTGACCTACTGTATTTGCATAATAACCGCTGGTCCAAAATTTGCCTCCCCACAACTGCTTCTTTACCTCGGAAAGGCGTTTGAATAATTCTTTTGCTGTTATGCTTTTTATAACTCTCACTATTTCATCAACACAATTCGTTGGAACACTTTGCACTAAGAAATGTACATGGTGTTCCTCGTATCCAATCTCTAAAAAAAATATCTCATATCTTTCCTCAATACCCTGACATATATCCTTTAGCGTATTCCCTACTGATGTCGTTACTGCCTTACGACGATACTTCAGTGGCAAAACAAGATGATACATCAACAGATTCTTATTGTACCTTTTTACTATGTGCTCGCTCATGCATCAAAAATATGCATTTTCATGCATACGAAAACCTTAGGTTTTCTTAACTTTCCTCTGACCCCGAGGCAGAGCCTCCTTTAGATTTACAAATTATAAGATATTAACTTTTGATATTGCTAATGATGATGAAAAAGGGGGGTCTGGGGGCACCAAGACGCACCCCCCCAACCCTCATTGGCATATTGGGCCCATCGGAGTTTTGCCGGAATACCAGGGGAATGGCATTGGATCGAGATTACTTAAAGAAAGTTTGCAGATCGTTGATGAGAAG
>JAZGGT010000188.1:0-4391 GCA_036480555.1 Bacteroidales bacterium
TTGAAGTGGAACTTCTTTCCGAAATAATGCAGAACCGTATTGAAGAAATTGATGCCGATATAATCCTCCTTTCAGAAGGTTCCTATATTAAAAAGATACCATTACTGCTTGATAAACTGCGGGAGTTAGCATACAAACATGGCAATGCGATACCGTTAACTCAACAGAAGCTTGCAGCTGAGATTGGTTCTGCACGTGAAGTTGTTTCACGTTTATTAAAACAGTTGGAAGTGCAAGGTATTGTAAAACTGGATCGAGGAACAATTAAATCTATAACCATATGTCCAGTTTTATGTTGCAGGATCAAAATGACCAGTAAGTAGCCAATATTCCTGTCTGTTCATGAGGTTTTCGATTCTAAATTATCCATATCCAATTCATCTAAGTTTCTGCTTAAAAGGTTGATAGGTGCATGTCTTATTTAGAATATAGATGCTCCATTTCCGCTAAGGTTGGAACTGTTGAAATTTGATATAGATTTGCCGGAAGAATTCAAAACACTTGATTATGAGTAAGCTATTCAGAAAAATTATCGCAGGTATCACCTGGATGGTGATTGCGGTACCTCTGGTTGTGGGACAGGAACAACAAAATACATCAGGAAGGATGATGCAGGAGGAGGATCGTCTTACAATCGGAGGGTACGGACAGATTGATTACAATCAGCCCTTGGACAATGGAACCTTTCAAAACGGGAATATGGATGTACACAGGCTTGTCCTGATGTTCGGTTATAAATTCAATGACCGGACCCAGTTTATTTCCGAAGTGGAATTTGAGCATGTCAAGGAAGTGTATGTGGAACAGGCATTCCTTCAATATGAGATCCTTCCCTGGTTGAGGTTCAGGGGTGGATTGATGCTGATTCCAATGGGTATCATAAACGAATTTCATGAGCCTTCCACCTTTAATGGGGTTGAGCGGCCCAACCTGGACAAATATATCGTACCTACCACCTGGCGGGAGATCGGTGCGGGATTTGCCGGGGTTTTTCCTTCGGCTGCACTTTCCTATCAAGTGTATTTAATGAACGGATTCAAAAGTTTTGATGGAAATGCAAACCTGAGTGGAGCCAATGGATTCAGAAAGGGCAGGCAGAAGGGAGCAGAATCATTCATAAGTTCTCCCAACCTGACATTCAAAGTCAATTATTTCGGGGTTTCCGGCTTGCAGGTTGGCTTTTCCGTTTATACCGGGGACACCCAGTCTACCCTCTATCATGGTCTTGATAAGTCTGACAATCAGGGACTTGCGTCTGCCGATTCATCGGTGGTGGGATTATCAATGGTTGGTGCAGATGCAAGATATCTGCTGGGAGGATTACAACTGAGGGCACAGTTTAATTACGGACGGATTGCAAATTCATCGACCTATAATGAATTTACCGGAAGTGATCTCGGCAGTGCTATCGCCGGATGGTACGGTGAGATATCATACAATGTATTCCATAAAGTGGAACAGTTTGAATCTGAAATCATACCATTTTTTAGGTATGAACAATACAATACCCATGCATCCGTAGAGGGTGGGACCAGCCTGAATACAGCATTAAACAAAACTGATCTGACTTTTGGACTGGGTTGGAAGATCGTATCCGGGGCGATGTTAAAGATTGACTACCAGGTTTTCAGGAATAAGGCTACAAGCAATTCCAGGCAGCAGATAAATGCAGGAGTTGCATTTTGGTTTTAACCGGCAGTATTGATGAGCATGATTTTCCTCATATTGGTATTGTTTATGAACCATGCCCAGGTAAATTTTGCCAGGGAATCCTGCTCACTGAAGAAAAGGGAGAAAAAAGAGATCATTCGTATTTTTGGCGATGATACAAGCACAGAGGCCATTCAAATTCCTGATGACCTGGCTTCCTCACTGGAATCTCTTGGGAATGGTGATTGCATACACCGTGTCAAACGTGAAGGAAAAGTGCTGGGATATCTTTTATCAACCAGCGCGAAGGGCAGGTTTGATGTTTTTGATTACAGCGTTATATTTTCGGATGACCTGTCTGTACTTGGGGTTATGGTTACAACCTACCGTTCAACCCATGGATTTGGGATCTGCCAGAAGCGCTGGTTGAACCAGTTCAAAGGATACAACGGAGGAGAATTGGAACTGGGAAGGGATATTGATGCTGTTACCGGGGCCACATTTTCAGCCTCATCAATGGTGAAGGATATTCAGCGTTGTCTACATCTGTTGACCACGTTAAAAGAAGAAAAACTTTTCGAATGAAGATTCAACTTTTATATATTGGATAGTATTTAGCAAGAGAGATAACATGCCGGAAAGATTATCAGATCTCAAAAATGGTGAGCGAGGCCGTATCGAACGGGTGGTCGGTCATGAAGGATTCAGGAAACGTATTGCTGAACTCGGATTTGTAACCGGAGTAGAAGTAGAATCTATCCGCAAGGCACCTTTCAAAGATCCTGGAGCCTACCTTGTCAAGGGCGCCCATATCAGCCTGCGTAACGCAGAAGCACGAAACATAGAAATATCCCTTATCATTGAGGGAGAGGAGAATACGGGCAGGGCTGGCGAACCTCGCCCATCCAAAATATCTTCACAAAGATTTAAAATCCCATCCCCTGGAAAGAAGGTAATTGAGGTCGCTCTTGTTGGCAACCCGAATTGTGGAAAGACCTCGATTTTTAATTATGCCTCCAGGTCCCGAGAGAAGGTTGCAAATTATTCCGGCGTTACTGTCTCGATGAAGGAAGCATATGTTTCCATGGATGGCTACCATTTCAGACTGGTTGATCTTCCCGGAACCTATTCCTTGTCCGCTCATTCTCCTGAAGAGGAATATGTCAGGGAATACCTGATGAAAAATAAACCCGACATCGTGCTGAATGTTCTCGATTCCACCAGACTTGAGCGGAACCTTTACCTCACCACACAGCTGATAGATATGAATGTTCCTGCTGTGGTGGCACTCAATATGTACGATGAGTTCAGGAACCAGAAGGATTATCTGAAATATGACAACCTTGGAAAAATGCTCGGGATCCCATTTGTTCCGACAATAGCAAAAAAAGGAAAGGGTATAAATGCCCTTTTCAAAAAAATTATCCAGGTAATCGAACAAAAGGAGGAATCGGTCAGACAGGTAGATATCCCATACAATGCAGAGATTGAGCGGGCCATAAGTTCATTGCAGGACAAACTTCAGCTGATTCCAACTTCTGACAGCAATATTAACCGGTTCAGCAGGTATTTTGCTGTAAGATTGCTTGAAGGTGATTTTAAATTGCTGGATAATTTCGGTGAGGATAAAATTAAGATGGACCTGAAGGAAGAGGCCAAGGCCAGGATAACACATATTGACAGCCTGTTTACTGAAAGCACCAGCGATTTAATAACAAATGATAAATATGGTTTTATTGAAGGGGCGCTCAAAGAGACGTTGGTACCGGGTGGAGAGAAAAAACATGATATCAGCAGGCGAATTGACAATGTGTTGACACATAGTATCTTCAGCCTTCCATTATTTTTTGGTATAATTCTGCTGGTCTTCTATTTTACATTCAGTATAGGAGGTTATTCTGTAGCCTGGCTTGAAAGTCTGTTTGATCTGGCAAATGTGGGACTCACCAGGCTGCTGCCGGAAGGGATTTTAAGAGACCTCATTACCCAGGGAGTGATTCCCGGGGTTGGTGCCATAGCCGTTTTCCTGCCCAATATCATCATTCTATTCCTTTTCATTTCCTTTATGGAAGATACAGGCTATATGGCCAGGACGGCTTTCATTGTTGACCGGATCATGCACAGGGCAGGTCTACATGGAAAATCCTTCATCCCCCTTCTGATTGGTTTCGGATGCAATGTGCCTGCAATAATGGCGACCAGAACCATTGAGGACAGAAGGAACAGGTTGCTGACAATGTCTATCATACCCTTTGTTTCGTGTAGCGCAAGGCTGCCCGTCTATGTTCTTTTTATTTCAGCCTTTTTTGCATCCTGGAAACCCCTGGTTCTTTTCTCATTGTACATGACCGGAATCATCCTGGCCTGGTTAACTGCTATTCTTTTCGGGAAGTTACTATTCAAAAAGGCTGAAACTCCCTTTGTGATGGAGTTGCCACCATACCGGCTGCCTACCCCAAAAGCCATAATTCAGCATATGTGGTTCAAAACCTGGTATTTTATCAAGAAAATGGGGGGGGTGATACTCCTGGCTTCAGTCATCATATGGACCCTGGGATATTTTCCCAAAGGGATGGAATCCACTGATATAATTGCACAACATGAAACTGGGATTAAAAATGATAAAGTGTCTGACCCGGAAGTAGTCCGCATTGAAAACTCTTATATCGGGAAGATTGGCAAGTGGATCCATCCTGTTTTCCAACCACTGGGATTTGACTGGAAAATGAGTGTGGGCATCC
>JAZGGT010000189.1:0-7696 GCA_036480555.1 Bacteroidales bacterium
TTAACCCGGATTGCTGAGCACTTGGGGTTTTCAGGTTGTGAGTCATGCCATCCCTCTTCTTGACTGTATTTTCTTCCCCCAGGACCAGCCTTATCTGGCTCAGGTAACCTGCAGGGATTTCATCCTCAACAAGTAGTGTATCCTTGCCATTTACAAAATCGAGAATGTTGTATATACCTGTATTGGTCGGTAAACTGATCAGGGAATCATTGATGATGACCCTGACAGAAACAACATCAATATTTACCTCCTGATAGTCTCCCGGGGCATCGGTCAGGTAGATTTGAACATGGGCATATTCCTGCTTGTTATCCTCCAATCCTGTACAGGCAGTAATCAAGCACAATGTTATGACTATAAATATAGTTAAGGATCTCATATTCAAATGTTTTAGTGATTCATCGGACAAGATACAAAAATCTTCTTTGCGAAAAATAATTAATGATCTAAGTTTTGACAGATACATGATTTTGGCCGATAAATTAACGTATGTTACATATCTTTTATTATTTGAGACATATCTGTTAGACCGGTACCTGTTCCCCTTTGTATTTTTACGTCAGTATAAACTATAAAAACCCAACAATGTTAGTACAACCAAATCCTTCAGATGGAAATTTTAGTGTGAGCATTAAAAATCCGACATCAGGAAAGTTAAATCTGAGAGTATATAATTCTTCCGGAATGCTGGTAAATTGTCGTTGTTGTTCAAACGGCTCCATTAACCATGAAATTCAATCGGAGATAGATCTTTCGTCCCAACCAAGCGGTTTCTATATCCTAAAGGTGGTTGGAGAGAATTTTCTGAAATATCAAAAACTGATACTTACTAAATAGCAATAAGCCTGAACCATGAAAAAGCTGGCTATCCCGGTCATATTTCTGTTTTGTTTATCCTTATCGGCTTTCAGCCTTGATGATGTTACATATCCCCGGAAGTCGACATCAAATCCCGAATTTCTGGATTACCACGTTCCTTCAGAATACTCCACCATTCAGTCTGCAGTTGATGCTGCAGTTGCCGCGGGCGGAAATAATATCACCATCATTGTTGAAGAGGGTGAATACCGTGAGGCAGTCATTGCAAGCGGACTCAAGAATCTGAAATTAATTGGCAGAAAGGCAAGAATACTTCCACCTCCGGATTTTGTATTCACCGATCCACCTGTGGGTGACAACTTCCCGGCCTCTTCTTTCAAACTGATAAATTGCGAAAATTTCAGAGTGGAGGGTTTTACCTTCATTGGAGACGATTTGGCAGAAATCACCAGGTACAGTTATCCAATGGGTAATTCTATACTTTCATATAATTCTTCGGGAACAATTTCCAATAACATAATCTTTAACTATTTTAATGGGATTTCCTTCCAGGTAGATGATCCAAGATGGATGAAAGGGGATATATCTGATAATTATATCCATAACTGCCTGTGGAGCGGAATATTCGCCTCCGGTTCACACAACCTGAGAATTCAAAAGAACAAAATCGCTTTTACCATCCCAAAAGAATTGAGTATATCTGTAGGGATATGGACAGATGGGGGAGTAGGGATCATATCAGAGAATCATATAACAAGTTACAAGACTGTAGATTATCATCCACAGCAGAAAACAACATCCGGATCAGATCTATGGCCGGCAACCTTTCATTTTACAGAACGCATGGATTACCAGGTAATAGACAATACTTTTGAGCAATCTGCTGCCGGCACCCAATTCAGTAATTCAGGGATGGCAGCTATCAGGGTTAATAACCATTTCATCAATGTTAACCAGGATAATAATACCAGCGACCTTTCAGATATTGTCATGCTGCCGCCTGAGTGAGCGGGACTGTAAACCACGAAGCAATCATCAGCATTGCCAGTATATTAATTGAGCCATCCGATTATTTTCAGATGTCTTTTTGTTTTATACAACATGTTGATTTGAACAGCATATATTTCATACCTTTATTGTATCTCATAAAAAACCATTGCCATGAAAACATACATAGCAAATCTGATTACCGCCTTTCTTATTTGCCTCCTGCTTGCAGGATGTTCAAAGACGGATGATATTATCATTGGCATAAGCATGGGGCCAACCCATGAGAGGTGGACAAAGGATATCAGTTACCTCACCCAGCATCTTGAATCGCAGAACGCCAAGGTGATAGTAATGGAGGCCAATGGAAGCCAGGTTGAACAAGCCAGGCAGGCCAAAGAAATGATAGAAAAAGAGAAACTGGATGTCCTCATCATCGTACCGGTCAACAGCGATGCTGCTGGTAAGCTGGTGGATTATGCCAAGTCGAGGGATATCCATGTGATAGCCTATGACCGGATCATTAAAAATTGTGACCTGGACTGCTACCTGTCCTTTGACAATATAAGGATAGGCGAGATGCAGGCTGAATACCTGACCAAGATCAAACCCAAAGGATCGTATGCCCTGCTTGGTGGTGATCCGGGAGACAATAATTCATTGCTCCTGAGAATCGGCCAGATGAATGTCCTGCAACCCTTGATTATAAGGGGAGACATTAAGATCGTTATAGACGAGAATGTGGAGAAATGGGATGATGGGATTGCTTACCAGATCATGAAAGATTACCTCGAAGAAAATGACCCTCCGGATGCCATTATTGCTTCCAGTGATGGCCTGGCAAGAGGTATATCAAAAGCCCTGTTGGAATTTGGAGTGGAGAAAGATGTTCTTTTATCGGGACAGGATGCGGAAACAGATGCTTGCAGAAGGATCGTGGAAGGACATCAGACAATGACAGTTTATAAAGTCATTGAGTCCCTGGCAGCAACAGCAGCCAATATTGCTATCCTGCTTGCCAGTCATGAGCCAATACCCAATACTCTCACAACTGTAAATAACGGTACAAAGATGGTTCCCGCAGTATTGGTTTCATCGATCATTCCTGTGGGGGAAGAAAACATCCGCATGACGGTCATCCAAGATGGCTTTATTGATGAAAAAGAGGTCTACAGAAATAAGTAAGCGGACTGCTTAATTGGCAAACAAAAAACCAGGGAAGAACATATCTGAGATCTGCTCTTCCCTGGTTTCGAAACCTGAATCGTACGGTATCCTGACTTATGTTTTCTTATTCAGATATTCTTCTATCTTTTCCTCGTATTCCTCTTTTTTGATAACTAGTCGGAGTATTTCCTTATATATGGTTTTCAGGTCTTCTTTGGCTGAAATATACTCGTGTTCATCGTGAATCTTATCCATCATGATCAAAGAGTTTTGCATTCTCATGGTTTTTGCTTTTAAATGCTTGTACATACATTGTTCCATACTTTATAATTACCTAATAGTTAATGAATTAAGATTGTGTAAGAGCATTGGTAATAATATAAATATCGTCCGGAAATATGCAATGTGCGTACGATTTCGGACACCATGAACATTGGTTTTCATTTTTCGCTATTTTTACACCAAAATACTTCACATGCGACAGATATTATTTTCCCTGGTATTAATCTTTTTCAGCCACTCGGTTTTCAGCCAGCAGATCAACCTGATTAAAAAACGGGATAGTACCAAAACCAAGACAATCAGGGTAGACAAAAGGATAACCATAAAAACCTTCGATGGTGAAAAGTTCAAGGGAGAATGGCAGGTGCTTGCTGAAGATAAGATTCTTGTGCAGGAACAGGAGGTAGAGTTGGACAATATCATGATGATCTCTGGTTTTGTACAGAGCAATTCAAAAGACAGGGCCGTGGGCATTGGATTGTCGGTCGGGGCCGGGCTCGTATTCCCTGTAGCTGTTTATTATTTCCTCGGTGGAATCGCCTGGGGATTTACAAATGGCATATTTGTCGGAGCGACCCTGCTCGTATTCGACCTTTTACTTGCCTATGCTGGCACTACTATGATGGGAGTTATTCCCCGTAGGTTCAGTACCTTAAACTGGGAAATAGCATTATCAACCCAGACTGCACCGATTCAGCTTCCCGTACCAGTTGACTAGATAGGGATGTAAGCCTTGTATGCCATCGTGGACATAGAAACTACCGGCGGAAGCCCGAAGACCGAAAAAATTACGGAAATAGCGATTTACCATTTTGACGGTAATAAAGTCACTGATGAGTTTATATCCCTTGTCAATCCGGGAAAAAATATCCCCTATTATATCACTGCGCTGACTGGTATCTCCAATGAAATGGTGGTAAATGCCCCGAAATTTTACGAGATTGCCAAAAAAATAGTGAATTTTACCGAGGGAAAGATCCTCGTGGCACATAATGCCAGCTTCGATTACAAATTCATCAAGTCCGAATTCAAAAGCCTGGGATATGAATTCAAGAGGGAAAATATATGTACACTCAGGCTTAGTCGCAAATTGCTGCCCGGACACCGTTCATACAGCCTGGGGAACCTGTGTCATGATCTGAACATTGCGATTAAGGGACGGCACAGGGCAGCCGGCGATGCTCTTGCCACGGTCAAACTCCTGGACCTGTTACTGAACCGGTCCAGGGAAACCGGACAGCAGGATATGCTGCAGGCATCAATATCCAATACCCTCAAGAACCTTCATCCCGACCTGGATAACGACAACATTGATGCACTTCCTGAACAAACCGGTGTATACTATTTCCACAATGACCAGCAACAGGTCATATACATTGGTAAAAGCAATAACATCCGCAAACGGGTGATGAGCCATCTGAGTAACAATAGCTCCAGGCGGGCCATTGAGATGAAAGAAAACATCGCCGGGGTCAATTTTGAACTTACCGGTAGTGAATTAATTGCCCTTCTTACCGAATCGAGCGAGATCAAGAAACATGCCCCGAGGTACAACAGGGCCCAGAAACGCAAAACCATGCATTATGGATTGTACAGCCAGAAAGATGAACAGGGGTATTACCGCTTGGTAATTGACCGAACTGTCAACAGGATCAACCAAGCTCCTGAGACATGTTTCCAGAATAAAGCAGAAGCGAAAAGCATCCTGACAAAAATGATAGAACGGCACTGGCTCTGCCAGAAACTATGTGGTATGTATGATACAGATGGGGGTTGTTTCCATTATGAGATCAGGCAGTGCAACGGCGCCTGCATCGGGAAGGAGGCTCCGGATATATATAATAAACGGGTGATGAAGGCCCTTTCTGCTTTTTATTATAAGCATAAGAACCTTTTAATTATAGACAGGGGGCGCGAGGAGAGTGAAAGGTCGGTGATCCAGCTTGAAAACGGGAAGTACGTTGGCTTTGGTTTCCTGAATACTGAAGAATCATATCTCCAGCTGGAAGATATTGTAAACTGTATCAAGATTTACGAGGACAATCGGGATATCCAGCAAATCATCAGGACCTACCTTAACAAGCATGATGTGGAAAAAATAATAAGGTATTAGACAAGGAAACTATCCAGCTTCCTGATCATCTGCTTGATATTTTCCCGGGTTTCTTCATCAAAGTCCTCGAACTTCACGTTATTATCCTGTACATGCAAAATGAAATCTGAAGCCAGTTTGGCCCTGGATATTTCATTCAGCTCAATGTACTCGGAGTTTTTTTCCGTGATGCCCACCCGCTGATGCAGTACAAAATTCTTAAAATCAATGGTTGAGAAAAGATCTTCTACACTTCTCAGGTTATCAAGGCGTACAAGCTTTTTATTTGCAATCTCATCATTGTTCAGATAAATATTGCTTCGTAATTCCTGATAAACCCGGTTACCTTCAGCATCATCATCCAGCAGAACGATGAAATCCAGTCTCCATCCCATCAACAGGTTTACCAGCATGGGTACGTTAGTGACATCCGTGGATGGAAGGAAATACAATTCTTTGTGATAACTGGCCAGATCAAAGATGGTACTTAAGAAATAATAGGTAGGCGTATCCTCAACGATGATGTTGTTTTTCTTTTTTACAAACTGGTGATCACTCATTTTGGTCCCCATCAGTGTATAGATCGGTGACAGGGTATCGGTGGAAGCGTCATTCAATGATTTGGGACTGAAAATAACTGTTTCACTCCGCATATCATCTTCTATGGCACGCTGGACGGCCAGTAAACGATATAATTTGTTCAGATTGATCAGGTGTGGAGAATGGGTGGAGTAAACAATCTGTATATCTTCCTTGATGTCTTCAAATAGCTTCAATACATCTTCCTGGGCGCGGGCATGAAGGCTGAGTCCGGGTTCATCGATCAGGAATACCCTTGATCGCTCCTTGTTTTCAATGGCATTGGCCTTCAATTCAAGGTAAAATGACAGGAACCATCTTACACCACGGCTTCGCTGTTTCGGGTACAGTCTTTCCAGGTCATCCTTGATCCAGAATTCCAGGTAGGGCTTACCCATTTTATCAGGATGACTGTCATCGTAATGCTCCAGTTCAAAATGGACTTTGATCTTATTCGTTTTTCCCAGGCTCTGTCTCCAGTAATCCTGGAAATTCAGGGTTATTTCATTGTTTAATTTTTCAATTTTGTGTTTGAGTATCCGGCTGTTCCTCTCCTCGAAAAATGTGGCTTTGAGTCCGGATACAACCAGGAAATTCCTAGCTGCCTTATATCCTTCCACGGTAGCATTCATCGAAAATACATCCTCAAGGTCTATCCTGTTTGGCAATAAGCTGCTGAAATCCTCAAATAATTCAAATACAGGTATATGTGAAGAAGCTATGTCTGCCATTTCAGACTCGCTGTAAAAGCCATTGTTCTTATTCCTCTCCTTATCTACCATATCTTCTGCATCGGATGGCTCTGATCCCTTCAGGATCCTGGATGTTACAGCCAGACTGAAATCAGCCTTATTAGCTGATTTTTCAAGATTCAGGTCATTTTCAAGGTGTTTTGAATTAAGCATATCCAGCTTATTCTGCATCCCCTTCATCTCCTTTTCAGTCTCAAGACATTCCATATAACTCTGTATATCAACCAGTTTCCGATATGAGTCTTCCCATTTGAGTTTGACCTCACTCAAGTGATTCTGGGCGTCCAAACATAGCTGTGCATATCTTGAACGGTAAGCTAATTCCTCAGCCTTTACTGCCTTGGTTTCAACCGTGATGGCTTTCTTTTCCAGCCTTTTATTTAACCCTTCCGTTTCGTGTACAAGCTTTTGCACAAGGTTTTGAGTGTCCCTGTCAGGTTTTCTGTCGAGTGTTTTTTTACTCCGGTTTAGTTGTGGGGTCAGCATGTTCAGTTCTTTCTCAATATCCTCTCTCTCCATTTGTATCTGACCCTGTTCTTGCTCTGCAATTCTGGCTTCTTCAATAATCCTGTGAAGTTGTTCCAGGGTTCTCTCCCTGAATTCCTTCATCTGCTCTTCCAGTTCTGTATAATAACTGCAGACCGCTTCATCCCCAAAACTAAGGTAACTGGATTTATCAGCGTTCCATGAACGAGTCAGGGCAATTTGCTCTGTGCTGTTGGCAATCTCCAGAATCTTTGCTGGGACCTTCTTATCGGGAAATAATTTTTTTATTTCCGAGGGACTAATACTGAATGAACATGAAACCTCGGGAAGACTGAGATCGCTGCGCAGGATATCATCAGAAATATTTCCTGTATAAAAGCTGTTAAGCGCCTCAAGTATAGAGGTCTTGCCGGATTCATTCTGGCCAATTAACCCGGTTATATTATCGGAAGCCAGATCCTGCCACCCGGTATTAATAATTGACCTGTAATTCTTGATTTTGAATTGTTTAAACCACATCTGACATCAGATT
>JAZGGT010000190.1:0-2524 GCA_036480555.1 Bacteroidales bacterium
TTCGGTTTTAATTATGAAAACGGGGATGCATGGGATGCCGTCAACCGGATCATGATCAATGAAAAACTGGAACTGGTCGGATTGCATGCACATATCGGGACATATATGATGTCAGCCAATACATACAAGATTGCAGCCGGTAAGCTGGCGGACCTGGCTTATGGAATAGAAAAAAAATATGGCGTTCATATTAAATATATTGATATGGGAGGGGGATTTGCTTCCCAGAATACACTGAAAGGGGCCTATTACCCCGGTTCTGATACTACGCCCACTTTCTCAGAGTATGCCGAGGCCATCTCATCGGCCATCCTGAATTCAAACCTGGATCCCAGGAACTTGCCCACCCTGATCCTTGAAACAGGCCGGGCCCTGGTCGATGATGCAGGTTACCTGCTGGGTACGGTCATCGCCAACAAGCGTTTATCAAGCGGCAACCGTGCTACAATCGTAGATGTTGGCGTGAACCTTCTGTTTACCTCTTTCTGGTATGAGCATGAGGTATATCCGGCTGCCCCGGTATCGGAACATCTGGAAGAAACCACGCTTTATGGTCCCCTGTGCATGAATATAGATGTGCTGAGGGAAGCCATTGCTTTCCCCCTGCTGAAGAAAGGGGACCATTTTGTGATCAAAAGGATAGGGGCCTATAACATGACACAATGGATGCAGTTTATCACCCTGCGCCCCAATGTTGTCATGATCGATACTGAAGGCAAGCCCCATATTATCAGGAAACAGGAGGAGATGGAAAATATACGGGGACAGGAACAGATCCCCGCGCACCTGGCATAAGGCCAGGATCACCTGATAGCGGAGCATGAACAGAATGGCAAGCAGATGAACAAAAGCGGCGATATCAAACTTTTCATGAAAGGGATACAGAATTCCTATTCCCAGGTATTCTTTTCCGATAACCGGATATTTGCCCTTATTTTAGTGCTGATTACTTTTATTGACCTGTTTGCTGGTGTAATGGGACTGATATCGGTCATCACCACCAACCTGGTGGGATTTATGCTTGGATTTGACAGGCGGATCCTTTCCAAGGGATTATTTGGTTTTAATAGTTTACTTGTCGGACTGGCGCTCGGGGTCTATTTTCAGCCCGGTATACTCCTGGTTATTATTGTCATCCTGGGAGCCATCCTTACCCTGCTGATTTCGGTATCCATGCAGGGAGTGATCGGCAAATATGCCCTGCCGTATCTCAGTATACCCTTCCTCCTGTCAGTGTGGATCATGACCCTGGCCACCAGGGAATTCACCGCTCTGGGGGTAAGTGAACGGGGGATATACACTTTCAATGACCTTTATATGATTGGTGGAAGTACGCTCGTGGGACTGTATGAATGGTGGAATGCCCTGGGCATACCTCAGTCCCTCAGGATCTACCTGATCTCCCTCGGAGCCATCCTGTTCCAGTACAATATCCTTTCGGGAATTGTCCTGGCATTCGGACTGTTTTACTATTCCCGCATATCTTTTACACTCTCCCTCGTGGGGTTCTATACAGCATATATATTTTATGAGATCATTGGTGCCAATATATCCGAACTGAGCTACAGCTATATCGGGTTTAATTATATCCTGACCTCCATTGCGCTGGGAGGATTTTTCATAGTACCATCAAGGCGGTCCTTTTTCTGGGTGGTAGTGCTTATTCCCATGGTGGCCCTGGTCACTATCAGTCTTTCAAGGATTTTTACGGTATTTGGACTTCCGATTTATTCCCTTCCCTTCAATATTATTGTCCTGCTGTTTCTCTACGCTCTAAAATTCAGGATAAAGCCCTCGAAAAAACTTGCAGAAGTGTTTATTCAGCAGAATTCCCCTGAAAAGAACCTGTATGCCTTTTATAATGATATAACACGTTTCAGGCACTTTGACAAGGTACACGTAAAACTTCCCTTTTTCGGGATGTGGACGGTTTCACAGGCACATGACGGGGAATATACACACAAGGATGAATACCGGCATGCCTGGGATTTTGTTATCACCGATACCGAGGGAAAGCAATTTTCCGGCACGGGGGATTTCCCGGCCGATTATTATTGTTTTGATAAACAAGTACTCGCACCTGCCGAAGGAACGATAGAATACATCGTGGACAATGTAGATGACAATATGATATCCGAAGTGAATGTGAAAGATAACTGGGGGAATACCGTGATCATCAGGCATGACGATGATCTTTTTACCTCCATGAGTCATTTAAAAAAGGACTCCATCAAGGTGTCAGTAGGGGATCGTGTGAAGGAAGGTGACATCATCGGCCGGTGCGGAAACTCCGGGAGATCTCCCTATCCGCACCTGCATTTTCAGTTACAGAGTACACCCTACATTGGTTCAACCACGCTGGATTATCCACTTAGCTACTATATTTTAAACCGCGGGGAACATTTCAGCCTGCAATCCTTTGAAAATCCAAAAAAGGACGAACTGGTTTCCAATATTGAGATCAACCCACTCATGCATAATGCCTTTCATTTTATTCCCGGCAAGAAACTGAATTTCCACCTGG
>JAZGGT010000191.1:0-4704 GCA_036480555.1 Bacteroidales bacterium
TATTACGGGGACTTACTTGCCGTGGATAACCTTTCGCTACAGGTGAGAAAGGGTGAGGTGTTTGGATTCCTGGGACCCAACGGAGCAGGTAAAACCACTTCTATCCGGATGATGTGCGGATTGTTAAGACCCACTTCAGGGGAGGTATTGATAAACGGAGAAAGGATCAGTAATGCCGGTATAAGATCGCATAACCTGAGGGTGGGCATCTGTCCACAGGAAATCATACTCTGGAACAAGCTGACATGTTATGAGCAACTGGTTTTCATGGGACGGATGTATGATGTTCCGGGAAAAACAGCAAGGGACAGGGCAGATCTGCTACTTGACAGGATAGGGCTCAGGGAAAAGAGGAACAAACTGGTCTCGACCCTGTCCGGAGGCATGAAGAGGAGACTGAATGTTATCATGGCCATCATTCACGAACCGGAAATTGTTGTTTTCGACGAGCCTGAAGCCGGGCTCGATCCCCAGAGCCGCATTATGGTAAGGGATTTTATTCAGCAAACATCAGAGGAAAAAACCGTCATATTTACCACCCATAATATGGATGAGGCGGAGAGGATCTCAGACAGGGTTGCCATCATTGACAGGGGGAAGCTTTTACAGCTTGATACACCCGAGCATTTAAAAAAGTCGATCGGGAAAGGGGATGTACTTGAACTTAGAATTCAGGTAACCAATGATAAATCATATGATATTGTGGCAGATAAATTACGGGAGAATAAGTTTGACCTTATGATTTCAGAAGAGAGATGGATCATTAAGGCCATGGATCTGGTTCCCAAGATCCACATGATATACAAAATCCTAGACCAGGAAGGAATTCAGGTAAGCAGCATGAATATGCGGGAGAATACCCTGGAAGATGTTTTTATCCACCTGACAGGAAGGAGGCTCAGGCAATGAGATGGTATTTTGTATTCTTAAAAAGTATCCGGGAACAGATCAGGGATTACTGGATCCTTCTGTTAACCATTTCCCTTGCCCCTTTCTTCGTTTTCATGTATTATATGATGGTGGAAACCGAAACGCCGGAATTCAATATCATACTGGTAAACCACGATGAAGGAACATTTTTCATGGGTCAGCCGGTAAACCTGGGTGATTCCTTGATCTATTACATGCAACTGGTATCAATAGACCGGGAGACATCCATGTTGCATTATACTGAACAGGATGAGCGGCTGGCAGGTATTAAATTGCTTCAGGGGGGAGAAGCTGACGTGATGGTTGTCATCCCCAGGAAATTAACCCTTCAACTTCTGAACCCCGAATATGATGATCACACGGGAACGGTACTTGAGCTCGTGGGGGATGTAACAGATATGCAGTACATCATTGCTGCCGTATGGTCAGAAGAACTGATTAACCGGTTTATCAGGGATGCCTCGGGGATATCTTTGCCCGTCGGATGGAAAGAAACTACCCTTGGATACTCCGGGCAAAGAACGGAATTTGAGTTATATGTACCAGGCATGATGATCCTGGCTGTTATCATGATGATCTTTTCTGCTTCCGCTACCATTGTGAGGGAAC
This sequence comes from Bacteroidales bacterium, assembly GCA_036480555.1. GTDB lineage: Bacteria > Bacteroidota > Bacteroidia > Bacteroidales > SM23-62 > SM23-62. The sequence continues at coordinate 1,540 of JAZGGT010000191.1, forward strand.
CTGAAGCAAAAACCCTTGAAAGGCTGAAAATATCAAATCTTTCTGCCCTGGAATTCCTGGGCGGGATATCCCTGATCCAGGTCATCATTGCCATTATGTCCCTGTTACTGACCATGCTGGTTGCGGTCTGCCTGGGATATACCCTGCTGCCGGGGACCTTCTGGTTTATCATGCTGGTGGCTTTTCTTACCAGCCTGTCAATGATAGCATTCAGCCTTATTGTTGCTGCTATCTGCCGTTCCATAAAGGATGTGGCCATTATTGGAACATTCCCTTTATTCATTCTCATGTTTTTTACGGGTGCTGCCTTTCCCATAAGTGGTGGCAAACTTTTCACCCTCGCAGGCATCAATTTTCATTTCAATGATATTCTATCGCCTACCTGGGCGGTTGATGCACTTAACAAAGTGCTGATCAAAGGGCAGGAGATGAGGGAAACCATTCCTGACCTGACAATGATCCTGGTTTTGACCCTGGCTTATTTTATCATCGGGGTCTGGGCATTCAGACGCAGACATATGCGTGCAGCATGACTTTCATGCCGTAAAACGCAACAAAATAGACTGAGTTTACATATAAAGGTATTATGATGAAAAGAAATACACTGATAAGTTTTTTCGTTCTAATGTTGATTGCCTCCCTGGTGACTGCCTGCGGGGCGCTTGACGACTGTAAAACATGCAGCAAGGTGAGCTACCAGGATGGCATTGAGATCGGCAGGACACCGGGTGTTCCATATTGTGACGATGAGCTGGCTGAAAAAGAAAGCACACCCCCGGTCACAGTCCTGGGAGTAACTACTGTGTGGGAATGTAATTAATCAGATCAGACACGTACACCGATCACGGTGACATCATCGATCTGCTCAACATCTTTTCTCCATTCTTCAAATATCCTGTCCAGTTCGGCTCCCTGTTCATACATGGGTTTTGCCTGTATCTCCCCTAGCGTTATTTTGAAATTCTTGCTCAGGTATTTCTTTTGGTTTGGCCCACCGAACTGATCTACAAACCCATCAGAGAAAATATAAAAAGTATCTCCCTGTTTCAGATCTATCCAGTGATTGGTAAAGGGTTTCATGGTTTCATGGATGGCCACAGGCATTTTATCACCTTTGATCTCAGTTAACTCACCTTTGCTCAGGATCCACAGGGGACAAAGGGCGCCGGCGAATTGCAGGGATCTTTTTTCCGGGTCCAGCAAGCATACACAGATATCCATACCATCCTTTATTTCACTGTCGGATTCTTTTTGCTTAAGGGCACGGATAATCTCTTCCCGCAAGGAATTTATTACCAGGTCGGGCTGGATGATCCCCTTGTTCAGGATAATCTCATTCAGGAAGCTTACTCCTAGCATGCTCATAAAAGCACCAGGGACCCCATGTCCGGTGCAATCAGCCGAGATGATCATGATCCGGGGACCGATCTCTGCTACCCAGTAAAAATCACCGCTGACAATATCCCTGGGCTTATAAAATACAAAGTGATCGAGTTTTTCTGAGAAGAGCTCCAATGAAGGCAGCAGTGCAGTCTGGATACGAAGGGCATAATGGATACTGTCTGTGATATGCTTTTTCTGATATGCGATCTGGTCCCGCTGTGATTCAGCGATCTCCATTTGTTGCTGGATCTCATCTTTTTGTTTCAATATCAGACGGTTCTTTACTTCAAGCTGGATATTGGATTCCTTTTTGATACGGTATCCCCGGTAAATGAAATAACCCAGTCCTGATACAAGGATCAAAGCGATGACAAAGAACCAGATCAGCATCTTTTGTTTTTCAATGGCTTTGAGCCGTTCGATCAGGATGGTCTGTTGTTCAGATATTTGAATGGACTGTTGTTCGATCTGGCCCTCCTGTTTATCAATTTTCTCCTGTTGATTACCGAGGATGGACCGCTGGGATTCAACTTCCTGCTTCTGTCTGACGATCTCTTCATTTTGCTGTCCGATCTCCCGGACCTGCCGGTCCAGAATGAAGGTTTTCTTCTCAATGGTTTTTTCCTTATCCTGGATCTCCCTGTTTAAACTATCCAGGCGTGCCTGTTGTGCCCTGATCATTTCTTCCTGCCTAGCAATTTCGACTTCCTGGGAATCAATTACGATCTTTTGTTCCTGTACGACCTCTTTTTCACTTTCCAGGGCGATCTCAGTCTCAATAAAAAGTGCTTCCCAGTCCTCCCTGGTCTTTATAGCCTGCTCCCGGAATAATTCATTTACCTGAAGGCCCTCCATATTCAGCTTCTCCTCGTGCAATTCGAACCTGGGCGTTCCTTCTGCCATTACAAAGTTGATCATGGATTCATTAAATGAATAGCCCTCACTGATGACCAGGGTATTATTCCCCTGGGTTCTCTCCAGCACTTCTTTCATTTTGAACCCTTCGCTGTTTTTAACATACAGGATATGGCATTTTTCGATATTATCCAGTTCGGGGTACATTAGGACTTTAATGGGCTTTTCCTGGATGAATTTTCGTGTTTTTGCCATCTCATAAAGCTCCCAGTAGAAGTCAGTATTCCTGCCCATTACCCCAATTTTGAAATCCGCGTGCAACTGGATCTCATCGTCATATTCTATATATTTTGCAATGTCCAGGATAAACAGTGAACGGGTGGCATTATCCATTTCATCCTGAGCATTGACTACATGAAACTGGAATGCCAGGCAGGTGAGGAGGAATAAAGAAATAATTTTTTTCATATATGGAAGATAAAATTGAGTCTTAAAGATCCTTGGCGCAACGGAAGCCTACGTTCATATCCACCCAATACGGCCTCAGGCTCTGCCTGAAGACAACTGTAGCACACATTTTACCCGAGCGCCAGCCTCCGCCGCGAATGACCCTGCGCTTGCCATATTTGGGGCCGGTGGGATTATCAGCCGGAGCTTCAAGAAAATAATCCTTGGCATAGTAATCACTTACCCATTCAACAACATTGCCTGACATGTCGTGGAGACCATACCCGTTGGCCGGCAGGGATCCAACCCGGATAGGATTTCCATAGGTCCCATAGTAATTGCAGAGGGTGGAATCAACATCATTCCCGCTTGGATAGCTTTTTTTAGCAAGCCCGCCACGAGCAGCATATTCCCATTCAGCTTCCGTTGGCAGCCACATACCCTTCCATTCGGCATACTGCATAGCCGCAACCCAGGTAA
>JAZGGT010000192.1:0-7330 GCA_036480555.1 Bacteroidales bacterium
TCCAGTAAGCTGGAGTGACTCTCCCACTTCGGTCCCTCCTCCTTCTTCCACCCCGATATCTGTACTGGTCATCCCTGATGCCGGTCCCCCGCTGGCATTAAAACTGCCTTCATAACCTATCAATTGGATAAGTTCCCCGACTGCATTTACAAGGGCCATGCCATCTGGTCCGTTCTGAATGCTGCCTGGGGCAGCCATCCATAAGGCGCCAAAACCATTATGCTCGCCGGGGATGGTTCCGGAGAGGACCACCGAGTCATAGGCAACACCGCCGTTGCCGTTATAGAAAATCACTTTCCATCCTGTGAGGTCAGTTCCCGCAGGACCGGCCACCTCGACGCCTTCATTCACGTCAGCGCCGGCGTTATCATAATGGAATTCATTAATGAAGACAGGGGTCTGGGGGTAAATCCTGCCCATAAATGCAAGGCCTGCGATCAAAAGCAGGCAAGAAATCGTGGCTTTTTTCATCATAAGAAGGTTTAAGGTTAAAAATTGAGCTTGCTGGTCAAGTATTTCCCTGGTTAATGATGAAAACTAATTTTTATCATTGTCCAAAAGCAGAGGATGACGAACTTTGCATATAAAACAAATTGTGATGTTAGATACAATATTCAATCACCGTTCCATCCGCAATTACAAGCCCGATGCAATTCCCGGAGAGGTCATGGACAAGATCCTGGAAGCAGGCAGCCGGGCATCAACCACCGGGAACATGCAGGTCTACAGCATGGTTGTCACGAAAAACGAAGAGATCCGGAAACAGCTCTGGGAAGCTCATTTTAAGCAGGAGATGGTCCTGCTTGCACCGGTGCATATAACTTTTTGCGCGGATTTTAACCGCTTTAACAAGTGGTGCAGGTCACGAATGGCGGATCCCGGTTATGACAATTTCCTTTCCTTCTTTACTGCGGCCATTGATGCCCTGCTGGCATCCCAGAACGTGGCATTGGAGGCAGAGGCAAACGGACTTGGGATATGTTATTTGGGGACAGCCACCTATATGGCTGACAGGATCATTGACATCCTCAGCCTTCCGCCTGGAGTGGTCCCGGTTGCTGCACTGGTACTGGGCTATCCAGATAAGGAATCCGGACTGACAGACCGACTGCCTATGGAGGCCATAGTACATGAGGAGACCTACCAGGATTACCAGGAGGATGACATTGATCGGATCTATGCAGAACGGGAAGGTTCCCAGTTGACCCGGGACCTGCTCGAGGAAAACCAGAAAGAGACCCTGGCCCAGGTATTCACCGATAACCGGTATACACGCAAAGACAATATTTATTTCTCGAAACAATTCCTGGAAGTGATCCGAAGGCAGGGATTTATGAACCAGTAAGATTTTTTTTTTCGTTCACGAGCTAATTCTTATATTTATTACTTGGAGCTACTGGAATTTTAAACCACAAACCTCAAGTGATGGAACCAAAACCTGTTTCCTCGAGCAGCATTTGGCCGTTAAAAAAACCCTGGGTGCTGTATATTCTTACCTTGATCTTTGCTGTCTTCTATACCTTTATTTTCGTAGATGAAGCATTTCCATTGCCTGTCAATAATCTCGACCAACTCTGTGTAATCCTGCTCTTCCTATTCTTTGTGATCGGTTTTGTTTTCTCCTGGTTCAGGGAAAAGACCGCCGGTTATATATTTATCCTCTGGTATATCCTGGAGGTACTTGTAGGTATTTTCATCTGGGATGATGCAGGCATGGTGCTGGTCCTGGGATTTCCACTCCTGCCCATAGGGATCTTCTATCTGGTATATGCCAGGCGCAAAATGAAGGTAGTCGTGGACGCATAGCGGCGGTCAGGACCCGAAGGAAGTATTGAATATGGGCAGCCAGCGCAAGCCCTTTGGATTACTTTTTACATGGTTGAGGATGCCAAGCTGGAATCCGCGGACTGCATAGGCCCAGTTAAAAATACCGATACAAACGCCAAAAATCTCTCCCTCGATATGGTTAAAGGCACTTACAGAAAGGCCCTTCATATAGCCGTCCGGGCCTTCTATCCTGAAATAGGCAGGGGCTATGCTGATCCCCTGTACCTGTTCACCTCTCACTATCAGGGCAGCCTGTATACCACTTATTTTGGGACCGCCGACTGCGAGTCCCGCGAGGCTTAAACCGGCTACATGTTCGCCGGAACCAACAGCCAGGATACTCATGCTCAAACCTTTGACACTCCCCCCGGAACCCACTGCAAGTCCCCCGATACTCAACCCTACTACATCGCCCCCGGCCCCGACTCCGAGTCCCCCGATATTAAGCCCGATCAGGTTATTCCCTGCACCGACTCCCAGTCCACCAATGTTGATCCCATTCATGTCCTGCCTCGCGCCGGCCCCGAAAATCCCTATGTTGATGCCGTTCCGGTAATTGGTACCCATGGCAGCCGGGATGCCTATGCTTATCCCGTTAACCGTTCCGGTCTGCCGGGCATCATCTTTGGCTCCCCATACGTTGAAATTAATCCCGTTGATCTTTTCAATGTCCTTATCTGTCAGGTTAAAACGGATTCCGTCAAAACGGGTGGAATTCCCGAAACTTATCCCCCAGTGTTTGGACGGGATATTAAATCCCTGGCTGGAAATGGATAGAAGCGGAAGGGTGAAAATGAAGATGGTCAGGGTTATTCTCCTCATGATCTAGGGTTTTTTGTTATTTTGTTAAGACGTTGATGTGAATCTGATGTTACAAAAAAACAAAAAATAATAGCACTTTATGACCGTTATTATTGGGAATCACCTCAAAAGATTCTAATTGATCAGGCTTATCCTTCATATAATGCTGCTGTTTGCAGTCCCCGGCATGATCTGTTCCCAGAACTATCTTCTGCAGGTGCATTCCACTGAAGGGGAAAAAACGAAACTCCTTCCAGGTAAGCCGCAGGAGACAGCAGATTCTATGGGGACCTACCTGGTGTTGAAAGATTTGATGCAGGATCTGAGGGGGGAAGGTTACCTGGCGGCTTCAGTGGATTCGGTCGTATTTGATTCTTTGTTTGTTTCAGCCTACGTGTTTACCGGTCCCCGCTTCGAATGGGGAAACCTGTCTCTCGATTCCATAGACCAGAAGGTTTTGCGAAAGGCGGGCATACGGGCAAGGTCTTTTTCGGGAAAACCAGTGAAAGTCAAGAAGCTCGCTTCCGCCCAGGAAAAGATATTACAGGTTCATGAGAACAATGGTTATCCCTTTGCCAGCACCTACATCAGCCAGATACAGATAGAGGGTCCTGTGATATCCGGAAACCTGCACGTAGAGGATAACGGCCCATTCCTGATCGATACCTTCCATATCAAGGGAGAAGCCAGGATATCTCCTGTCTACCTGGAGAAACTCACTGCCGTTGAAACCGGTGATGTATACCGGGAAGACCGGATCAGGAATATTTCAAACCGCATCCGGGAGACCTTATTTCTGGAGGAGATCAGGCCATATGAACTGGAATATTTTGAGGGGAAGGTGGATGTTTATACCTACCTTAAGAAAGCCAGGGCCAACCAGTTTAACGGGATTGTCGGGATCCTGCCCAACAACGAACAGACAGGGAAATTGTTGGTGACGGGAGACCTGCACCTGTCCCTTGTCAATTCCTTCGGGAAAGGGGAGCAGTTTTATATTGCCTGGCGGTCCCTTCAGCCACTGAGCCAGGAACTGGACCTGAGCATTTCCTGGCCTTACCTGTTTGGCTCCTCCATTGGCATCGGGGTGGATTTTGCGCTCTTTAAGCAGGATACCAGTTTTTTTTCAGTCAACCCGGTCCTTGACCTGAGGTTCTTTTTGGGCGGGACCAACTATTTCCATGCCTTTTTTGATTATTTCAATTCCTCGCTGATCAGTACATGGGGACTCGAAAACACGGTGGTACTGCCGCCTTATGCTGATGTTACCAGCAGTCTTTACGGCCTGGGTATACAGTTCAACAACCTGGATTATTATTTCAATCCCCTGCAGGGTTGGGATATACGCTCCCGCCTCGGGATCGGCAGCAAGAAGATCCACAGGAACCCGGCCCTGCCGGAAGAGGTCTACGAGTCAGTCATGGAAACATCAACCCAGCTTAAAGGAACAGCTGACATCCGTTTTTTCCAGTCCCTCGGCGGCCGTTTTACCTTCCATGTGGCCAGCCGGTCAGGATACATCAGGAACGATGACCTCTTTGCCAATGAGCTTTTCAGGCTCGGCGGGATCAAGACACTCAGGGGAGTGGATGAGAACTCGATATTTGCCTCTTTTTACAGTCTGGGCACCCTTGAGACCCGGTTCCTCTTTGAGCGGAATTCCAGTGTTTTCCTGTTTGTTGACGGGGGATATTACGAGCAATCCCTGGCGGATGGATTTGTGGCTGATTTCCCGCTGGGCTTCGGGGCCGGCATCAACATGCAGACCAGGGCAGGGATCTTTTCCCTGAATTATGCCCTGGGGAAGCAATTCGACAATCCAATCAACATCGGAAATGCCAAAATCCATATTGGTTACATTAACCGGTTTTGACATTAAATATTATCTTTGTCCCCTGTAAATCCTAAAATCATTTTTCATGGATGTGACTGTTCAGACTGCCAAAGATCTTGGCCTGACCCCCGAGGAATTTGACATGATCAAAGAAATCCTGGGACGGACACCCAATTTTACGGAATTATCGATCTATTCAGTGATGTGGTCTGAGCATGCTTCCTATAAAAACTCCATCAAATGGCTCAAAACCCTGCCCCGTGACGGAAAGAACCTGCTTGTCGGAGCGGGTGATGAGAATGCGGGACTGGTAGATGTGGGGAATGGACTGGGCTGTGCCTTCAAAATAGAATCACATAACCATCCATGTGCCATTGAACCATACCAGGGTGCTGCCACCGGTGTAGGGGGGATCAACCGTGACATCTTCACCATGGGGGCGCGTCCCGTCGCACAGCTGAATTCATTACGCTTCGGGGACCTGAAACTGGACAGGACAAAATGGCTGATCAAGGGAGTTGTGAAAGGGATAGGAGATTACGGCAACTCATTCGGGGTACCCGTTGTTGGCGGAGAAGTTTTTTTCGATGACAGCTATAATACAAACCCCCTGGTAAATGCCATGTCCGTCGGGATCATGGAACAGGGTGAAATGATATCGGCGGTGGCCAAAGGCAATGGTAACCCTATCTATATTGTGGGATCATCCACTGGCAAGGACGGGATCCACGGGGCCACGTTTGCATCGGCAGATATCACGGAAGATTCAGCCGATGATATTCCCTCCATACAGGTGGGGGATCCCTTTATGGAAAAGCTCCTGCTGGAAGCCTCGCTTGAGCTGAACCAGAGCGGGGCCATAGTCGGGATGCAGGATATGGGCGCAGCCGGGATCATCTGCTCCACCTCGGAAATGTCAGCCAAGGGGGAAAACGGGATGCGTATCGATCTGCAGAAGGTCCCTTTAAGGCAGCAGAACATTGAAGCCTGGGAGATACTCCTGTCCGAATCCCAGGAAAGGATGCTGGTATGTGTAGAGAAAGGCAAGGAGTCCGTGGTGGAGGCCATTTTTGACAAATGGGACCTGAACTGCAGGATCATTGGTGAAGTCATACCCGATGATAAACTGGAATTCTATATGGGTGATGAACTGGTGGCCGAGGTACCGGCTGATTCACTTGTACTCGGAGGGGGTGCACCCGTTTACGACAGGGAATACAGGGAACCCGCCTATTACAAGGAGTACCAGAAATTCAGGCTGGAGGATGTGCCGGAGCCCGAAGATTACAAAGAAGTTTCCTGCCAGCTGGTCCGGCATCCGAACATTGCATCCAGGAGGTGGGTGGCCGAACAGTATGATACCATGGTCCGGACCAATAATATGGTAACGAATTTTCCGGCTGATGCCGGACTGGTAAACATCAAGGGGACGAGAACGGCCCTGGCGCTGACCACTGATTGTAATGCCCGCTATGTCCATGCCGATCCGAAAAAAGGTGCCATGATAGCCGTATCCGAGGCTGCCCGGAATATCGTATGCAGCGGGGGTGAACCTTTAGCTATCACCAATTGTTTGAATTTTGGGAATCCCTATAATCCGGAAGTATACTGGCAGTTTGTACAGGCTGTAACAGGCATGGGGGAAGCATGCCGCAAATTTGACACCCCTGTGACCGGCGGGAATGTGAGTTTTTACAACCAGGCCAGCCTTGAGGGAAAAACAGAACCGGTATTCCCGACGCCTGTGATCGGCATGCTGGGTATTGTCAGGGAAAAGGAACACTGCATGTCACTTGATTTCAAGGAGAAGGGAGATGTGATCTTTTTAATCGGTAAATCGGTGAATGACATGGCAGGGTCACAGTACCTTCATACGGTGCACGGAATAAGTGAAAGTCCAGCCCCACACTTCGATCTCGACTATGAGTATCGCATACAGGAAGCTGTGAAAGGCATCATCCGGGGCAGGATGATCCGGTCGGCACATGATGTTTCCGACGGGGGATTGTACATCACACTTGTTGAATCCGCCATGCCCCGGGAATTTGGTTTTGATATTACATCCCCGGCCGAGATCCGCAAGGATGCCTTTCTCTTCGGAGAGGCTCAGAGCCGTGTGGTGGTTACCGTCAACCAGGCCATGGAAACAGATTTCATAGATTACATGATGGACCTGGATCTGCACTTTTCCGCCCTGGGGCATGTGACCAAAGGCGAGCTAAGGGTAGATGATGTCTCCTTTGGATTTATCAATGATGTAAAGAAAATTTACCTGACCACCCTGGAAAAGATCCTGGATGATCAAGGGGAAGAACAGACGGATTAAATTCCGGACCAGCATATAATAACCGAAACCACAAAACGTTAAAAGAGATAAGTTCCCAGTAAATTGAGAAAAACTTTCATCATAATCCTTCTCATCCTGATGGCCCTGCAGGTTACCGGCCAGGTTAAAAGGGTACAAAACGATCCCGGATACGATTATAAATGGATCCATTTTGGTTTCATGGTGGGATTGAATACCATGGACTTCGGTTTTAAACGTCCGGCACCGGGACCAGCAGACATTTTGTTTGCAGATGTGAGTCGGCCAAATCCCGGCTTCCAGGTCAGCATTGTGTCTGACCTCCGCCTGGGCAATCGCCTGTCGCTTCGTTTTCTGCCGGGGATCACTTTCGGATCCCGTACCATATATTTTTATGAGGATTCCGGAGATACGGCCTCATTCCTGATAAGCAAACAGCCTGTTGAATCGAATTTTCTGGACTTTCCATTGCTGCTCAAATACAAGTCCAGGCGGGTGAACAACTACCGGCCGTATCTGGTCGGTGGTGTCAGCATGCGGTATGATATGGCAGCCCGTAAGGA
>JAZGGT010000193.1:0-5096 GCA_036480555.1 Bacteroidales bacterium
ATATGCAGACGGATCTCATTGATCTATGGCAAATCCATAACATAAAAGGAGGAGGAGCGGAAGACATTGACAGGATATTTGCAGATGACGGGGTTCTGAAGGCTATGGAAAAAGCCAGGGATGAGGGTATTGTTCGTTTCCTGGGGATCTCAGGTCATGCTGATCCGGCACCCATGAAGGAACTGGTAGAGCGTTATCCCTTTGATGCCTGCCTGATGGCATTGAATGCCGCTGACAAACATTATAAGTCATTCATTGAAGATCTATTACCGGTTTGCGTCGATAAAAATATGGGAGTGATCGGAATGAAGATCCCAGCTCGCGACCGCATATTCGACCATAGTGGGATTATCAGCATGAAAGAAGCCATGACTTATACGCTCAGTCTGCCGGTCAGTACCATTATCATTGGGATCGACAAGATCCCGGAACTTGAGGAAAACATCAGTATCGCCAAAGAATTCAAAGCTTTGAACGAAGATGAAATGCTGGCCATTGAAGACAAGGTAAAACCTCACAAAGACCACCTTTTATTTTACAAGGGCCTTTCCGACTGGCCGGAGGAATGGTCAGGAAACAATGTATAGGTATTACCTGATCAATCAACCTTCCGTATTTTTAGCACATTATCTGGCTTTTTGCCTTCGACGAAATCTTCAATATGATCTTCTTTGAGGGCGATTAGAATAACACCGTTTTTTCCAAGACAACCGTACATTTCTGTTGCTTTGCCATCCTTGAAAACAGATATGCTCTGTATCCACTCAGGATCAATCCTTTTCATTGACAGGCTGTCCAACATGTATTCTGCTGAATCGGTTTTTACGATCATTAACGGACCGGACTCTGAGGTCCATATCCCACCATTTACAGAAATTTGAGCTGTTTCCCAATCAAACGATTCTGGCTGTATTTGAGCAGAGTTGGTTAATGTAAAACAGGATAGCATTACAATTATCAGGTAAATTGATTTTATATTTAAGGTTTTTATCGGGGTTTAGTGCTTCTCTCAAATGCTGCAAAAACCTTGCCTGAATTTTGGATACTTCCTGGCATTAAGCTATCTTGAAGCTGCAGGATAAACAATGCTGAGATGACAACAATTGAAAACTCAAAGAAAACCACTCTTTCCTGGTGGATGTATCTCATTAAGGGGGTCTTAATCATTGTATTGGGTATATGGATGTTAAAAATGCCCAGGGAAAGCTTTAACGCAATGCTGCTGGTAATTGGCCTGATTATAGCCATAGGAGGTGTATTGGAAGCATTTCTGGCCCTCTATTACAAGAAGGTCCTGAAGGAATGGGGCTGGAATTTTTCTGCTGGGATACTTGATATACTGGTAGGAATATTGCTTATCGCTAATCCAGAAGCCATACTGGTACTGATAACACTCTTCATAAGCTTTTGGCTGGTGCTTAGAGGTGTGTTATCTATCTGGGAAGCCATGGAGCTTCGAAAAGAGGGCCGGAAAAACTGGAAGTGGGTTCTCCTGTTGGGAATTCTGATCATGCTCCTGGCTATCGTATTGATCTGGCATCCCCAGGTAATCGGACTCACAATCATCTTCTGGATTGCCATTTCCTTTATCAGTCTCGGGATATTCAGGATCGTTCTGGCTTTTAAGCTGCTGAGTCTTCCCAAATCTCAATGAGGAGAAGTTTAAATTTTCCGAGGTTGTTTCGGAGCTTTTTAATGCATACTATGATGGAGAACCTTTAGATATTGTTAAAGAATATATCGAAAAACAGTAAATTTGGGTTTCTAGGCATAAATGCTCAACCATGGCAAACAAGAAAAAAACGATTTTACCGATTATTCTGATGGTGGATGATAAGTCCCCGACCGGAATGGATGATTTTGTGTTGGCATTGAGACAGTTAGGCAAAGAAGACATACCCGATAAGGCCGATAAAAAAGCAGTCTTTGAAGCGGGATTATTGATCAATCCTGTAGATTATTTGCCAGGTTTCCAGCGACGCAAAGGGCAGACATTAATGACTGGGGCATTAGCAGATGAGGTAAAGGGATTGAGGGATCAGTTAAAAAAATATGAAATTTTCCTGAGAAAGCAGAAAGACAGGGAAGTGGATGTGTATACCCTGCTGGAATACATTAGTACGAAATAATAAAACCAATCAATCATGACTTTCTTTAAAAATACTCGCCGTGATTTTATTAAAGGTTTAACGGCAACCTCGGTATTATCAGCTACCTCCATTCCGGTTATTGCAAGATCTCTGGCAGAAGATGAGGCAGGCAACCCTACAAAAGTGGGATCCCCGGGCTCATTGGCCAACGAAGATGAAAACAGACCTGTTCTGTATGACGGACCCCGATCTCCTCTTTTTGATATTATTCCATTCGAGGGTAATACCTCATTTTCATCTCTGCCTGAAAGTGTATCGGAAAGAATGGCCAAAGCGGCTGATCAGGCTCCTGTGGGACCCGGTACAGCCTGGGGGATACCTTGTCAGATCCCCGACAGGCCAGTTTTGGTAAAAGACAAATCTTTTACCCTTCAAATTACACCTGTACAGGCAAACTACCTGGTGTTCCTGCATACATCAGATTTAATAAAACTGCGAGATGAACAGGGTGATTATAAAAAACCTTTCATGGGAACAGGTCAGTTAAATGACGAGGTCGCTGATTATGTCATTGTATATTCCGATGGAACTGAAGAACGTTCAACCATCAGAGAGCGGCAGCATATCGGGATGTTCCGGCAGCATTGGGGCGAAAACAGTATTCTTTCAGTTGCCCATCATAAACCGAAACCCTTGCGTGCACATCATGAGCAAATGACCGGTGGCTGGGGAAGTAGCCAGACCCGGGTAAGTGCATCAGACAGGGGTGACTGGATAAACTGGCTCTGGGCATGGGAAAATCCCCATCCCGAAAAACAAATATCCGGCTTCCGTTTTGAACCGAAAAACAAAACCTCCATTGTTATTTCCGCCATCTCTACCGGCCAGGTAACATCAAATCCACTCAGGTGGCAGGCAAGGCAGAAGGCCATTTTTTCTATTTCAGATGAAGGTGAATTGGATTCGGAGCTGACCGGAGATGGCCTTTTATCCCAGTTACAGCTTGATCTTGGCCAGATTATATCGGCACTGCCGCGACCCTTGTATTCAAACGAGGACTGGGCACAAAGCTATAATAATAAAGTGCCTGAAGCGTCAGATAATGAGGTGATTATTGAATATACCGCTCATCCTGAGGCAAGATTTCACCTGGCTGGTGGAACGATGATACCGGTTTCTGAGGCCGGGAATACATCCGGTGAAAACCAAATACAATTTATTCCACCAGCAATGCAGAAGGTCAAGATCAGGATCCTGGAGAAAGGCAGCAGGAAACCAGTTGCCGTGAAACTGCATGTGCATGGAAAATCTGGAGAATATCTTGCTCCTGTGGATCGGCACAGGATTCCCAACGATGCATGGTTTGAGGACTACAGTGTGGATTTTGTGCATGCCGGGAGCCATATCTGCACCTATATTCCAGGTGAAACACTGATAAAATTACCTGTTGGGAAGATTTATATTGAAGTTTCAAAAGGATTTGAGATCAAGCCTGTTCGAAAGTTGGTAAGCATTTCTGAGGAAACAAAAGAAATTGAGATCGAGATAGAAAAATTGCTTGACTGGCGGGAAAAAGGATGGGTAACTGCGGATACGCATGTTCATTTCCTTTCTCCGAATTCCGCGCTTCTCGAAGGAGCCGCAGAAGGAGTGAATATTATCCACCTGCTGGCAAGTCAATGGGGTGAGTTATTTACAAACATTGGGGATTTTGATGGAAAGACGACTATCGGATCCGCAGAAGCAGGCGGCGATGGAGAATATTTAGTACGGGTCGGAACTGAAAACAGGCAGCACGTATTGGGACATATTTCCCTGCTGGGCTATGATGGGGATATCATTACACCACTGACGACCGGCGGTGCAGATGAATCGGCACTTGGAGACCCTATTGAAACATTGCTCACGGAATGGGCTGAGCAGTGTAAAAAACAGGATGGGATCGTGATCCTTCCCCATTTTCCAAATCCCAGGTTGGAGAATGCAGCAACAATCGTCAGTGGAAATGCCCATGGTGTCGAAATGACTTCCTGGGGAAATCTTTACAATGGGATTGATCCATATTCCCTGGCAGACTGGTACAGGTACCTGAACTGTGGATATTTTGTAGCGGCCGTTGGAGGGACTGATAAAATGTCGGCCAGCACGGCTGTTGGAACCGTTCGGACATATGCCAAAATCAGAAATGGTCATGAATTTACCTTTGATGAATGGAAGGAAGCCATCAGGCTGGGACAAACATTTGTCTCTTATGGTCCGTTGATGAACTTCACGGTGGATGGCAAGCCCATGGGAAGTAAGATCGAAATGTCCTCAAACGGTGGTACAGTTGATATAAGCTGGAATGTTGCCAGTGTTACAGTACCTATGACACGTGTCGAATTGGTGGTGAATGGAGAAATCACTGAAAGCCAGGAAGTTTCACCTGCTAAGGGTATAGGCAACTGGAACAAAAAGGTGGATAAGAGCTCCTGGTATGCCCTCCTGGTAAGGGGGCATTATCCGGATAAACCTGAAATTATCACGGCTCATTCCTCACCGGTGATGATCCATCTGGAAGGTTCCCGGATGCTGGCTGCAGCGGATGCGGTCACCATCCTCGAGCAGATTGAGGGATCCATGGCATACCTCGATACAATCGGAACCAGAGCCGATGAGAAGACCTATAAGCGATTGCGCCTTTTGCTTGAATCTGCCCACCGTTCTGTACATAACCGGATGCACCAGCTGGGACACTTCCACAGGCATTCACCATTGACAGATCACCCGGAACATAAAACATAATAGCTAAGTTTAGAGATATGATTCCATTCACTTTTCAGAGAGTTAAATTTTTGTTTGTTAGTGTATTGAGCCTATTATTAATGAGTTGTCAGCCCATTAAGAAAGATGATGCGCCTTCCTTGAATAGTTATTCTCAACTTAAGGAGTGGCTGGTTGATCCTCCTTCGGAATACAGGAGCGCTCCTTTGTGGGACTGGAACGACCGGATCACACAGGAAGGCA
>JAZGGT010000194.1:0-6094 GCA_036480555.1 Bacteroidales bacterium
CCCTGATTGTTGACTCCCGAGTGCTGATGACGTCTGTGGAAGTGATCAGGACATGATACAGATTATCGTATTCAATGATAGCTTCTCCCACATCATCTCTATTCAGCCAGGGTCTTGATCTGATCCACATAAGTTCTCCTTGAGCGGTTGTCTTGCAGATAATAACCTCCTCATCTCCCTGATTATTTTTAGCATAGCCAGTCATGATCAGGTTATCATCCAGGGCCTCGAAAACATCCCTGAATTCTAATTCCTGGTATCCGCTGTAGTTCTGCTCCCACAAGATCCGCCCGTCACTCGAGATATTTACCAGGTATCCCGATTTCTGTGTCTGTGTATCATTGAAGGAGCTTCCGGAAATAATATATCCACCATCTCTCAACCTGATCATGCTAAAGCCATCATAATTGAGATCTGTGCCATTGTCAATGGGACCACCAGTTTTCTCACGGCCAAACTCATCAGTGAAAATTACGAAGATATTTTCTTGACCGGAACCATTTTCAAAGTTCCCCATGATTGCATATCCATCTGAAGTCTGTATCACCACTGTTCCTGTATTGTCAATACCCACAGTATAATACTTCAGGAAACTCTCCGCCTGCTTATCCGAGACAGAATCGTTATTGCAGGCAGAAATAAAACAGATCATCCCACCAATTACAATCCAAAAAATATGTTTTACAATGTTCTTCTTCATTCAATCATGCACTTAGCGAATTTTTTTAATGGTATAAATACTCCATGCCATACCTACCCGGATGGAGAGACTGTTCAGTCCGAAATCAGAATCAATCCAGCCTTGTGTCCAGAGATTCGTCTGATCATACCTGTTTGTTCCCTCCTTCAGGGTTTTATTCAAGGATACATGGTAATCCACTTCTGTAAAAAAGTATGTCTTATTAAAGTTTATCTTTATTCCCACACCCCCGCCTAAAAAATAGTAAAGCCTGTTCCTGTAATCCATGTGGTCCCGCTGAATACTTGGCTGGGTATTTATTTTACTCTGGGTCTTGGCCCCTGTCATGTAGCCTAACATGAATCCTGCCTTGGCATAGAGTTGCATTTTACTTTCAAGGAATGTGACCTTGGCATAAACAGGTAGCTGGATCAGTGAATTTGTTTCCGATTGTTCGATGTTGTATATTCCGTTAATCGCATCTTCATAATGGATCTCATACTTCGCCAATAGATAGCCAGGCTCCGTGTTGATGGATAATAATGTGTTCACAGGTATATCTATATAGGCTGCTACAAAGAGCCCGGGACCGTTTGCCCGGTAGGTGAATTTATCGGAAAACGGACTGAAAGGTTCAATGATCCTGCCGGAGGTCCATGCTGGACCGATACTGACTCCAAGATCAAGGGTTCTCCTGACACTAAAACTATTGAAGATGTACTGGAATTCAACCAGGTCAATGGCAACTGGCTTAAAATCAGGAAATTCTTTCAGTAGAAAATACATGGACTCCTCAGCTGCTGTAACATCATCATTCATGTAATGGGCAAGGATGATCAAACGATAGGCCTTCTGTTTGTCCGTTTCACTATACAAGTCCATGCAGTTCTCCAGCAAGGCAGGAACATCTTCAAATAGTCCGGTGTTGAACAGCGTTGCTGCTCCATCAAGTTTGCTCAGGCAATCCTGATCCTGAGCCCATGTAACCGCAGTAACAATGACTAAAAAGGATGCGGTCAATATGAATTTGGAAAGATGCTTTGTCATTTACTGCAGGTTTCTTCAAATGGCACATCATCTCCGATATGGTTTCGCCATTCAGATTGCGATAAATTTCTGCTTATATTGGGACAGATAAAAGTTGACAGATCCTCCATCCGGACAGGATAACTTACAAGTGGATTCGAGCTTGTACTGCCAATAACTAGATTCCTCCCACGATTAATAAACTCTACAGAATATATAAAACCGTTAAGATTTGCTATTTCAATAGGTGATTGGTTTCTATCTTCCAGATCCCGAACAAAGATACTGCCATCCGTACTGCAGGTGGCCAGATATCTCTGTGAAGGATCCACTTTGATCTCAATGATCCTGGCCTGGTGCATTTTTTCTCTGAAGACCAGCTCTCTTTGATCTATAGACCACATTCTGATAAATCCCTTCTGATCACCCGAGATCAGCATGTTGCCTTTGCTCCTGAATACAAGACTCCAGATCTGGTTTCCAGGTTCATTAGAAAGCTCAACGGGTGGATCAGACCCCCCTCCTGAGAACAGTAACACTTTGCCATCTCTGGTTCCAACAGCAACAGTTTGGTCATTAGCAGAAATAGCGAGGGTCTTTGGATTTTCCAGTTCATGGAATACCTCTCTTATCCCTGTTTCCAGATCCCATCTATATATGGTATTATCAACTCCACAGCTAAGCATGGAACGGTTGTCATTAAACATTGCAATACTCCTTACCCGGTTCTGATGAGCGCTGAAGATCCTGGGGGCACTACCCGGCTTACTCAGGTCAAATACCTGTATGCCAAGGCCTTCGCACCCGCAAGCCAGCCATCTCTCATCATTACTCAAAGCCAGGACATTGTTGAATGAATTATTTTTAATGATTACATTAGGTTCGGGCATTCCTTCAAAGCGATCCCATCGGATCAACCTCCCGTTGCTTCCGGCTGAAAACAGCCAGCGGTTCCTGGGGGCATACACAATGGAACGGACAGATTCCACATGACCCGGGTATATGATTTCATACCTGACATCAAGGTCCTTCAACGCATTCCTTAATCCCAGGTAAATATTTGCCTGGTTTTGGAGTCCGCCATATTGCTTATTAAATTTGAAGGCCTGATACGCCAGAAGGGCTTTCAGTTCACTATTATAGTTTATCTCAAGTGATGTGCTTGCAAGTGTCTGGGAAAGCAGGACAATGTTTTCCCTTAAAGTTTTCTGTTTCTCCTTCTCAATCCTTGCCGCCTCTTCACGTGCAGCATCAGTTTCACTCTGTGCTTCAACCAGGTTATCACTGACCACCGCAAGGTTGGCCTCAACAACTTCAGTCTGCTGTATGGCTTCATCAGCAGACTTTACAGCAACATCCCTTTCATCTGTCCTTACCAGGAGGTTAGCTTCGATGATGGCATTTTGTTTTTCCAGTTCAGCAGCAAATTGCAGGGCACGCTCCCTTTGCGTGTTAGCTTCAAGCGCATTCGCCTCGGCAATATTACGTTGATTTTCCTCCTCTGTACGGGCTTCATCAGCTACTTTTCTTAACTTAATGCTATTGATCAAAAAAACTACCGAGACAACAGCTGCAATGGCCACAATAATTGCAAACATACGGGTTCTCCGTATCTCTCTCCCCCTGGCCTTTTCCCTCAATGCCTCCTCTTCCTTATAAGATGCTTCACTGATCTCAAGGAACTTCATACTGCGCACATATGCAGGATGATATTGTGAAGCCCATACTTCATTCGGCTGGAAATTATCCCTCCAGGAAATGGCAAGGAATAATTCCGGAGGCCGCCAGGGACCGGTCTTCCCCGACTGGTATAACATGGATGCATCAATCAAACGCAGATATAGTTGTACAGCATCTGATTCCTCTTCAATCCAGCTTTTCAGACGCTTCCAGTTACGCATCACGGCTTCATGTGAAATATCCAGTACCGTTTCATCGGTAAGCTCCTCTGCGATATCCGGAGTAATAATAGAATTACCTTCGGCCCTGAAGAGATTGGCCACCTTGTACACGTCTTCCTTGGAACATTTTGATATCCTGAGAATATTGGCAATGGAGGTAGGTCTTCTTATCCCTTTGTTATCCCCCCCGGATTCAGTGATTGTTTGAAAGATCTTCTTACAGGCTATTTTTTCATCTTCTGATAATTCATTGTATAACTCCTCTGTATGAAGTGAGATTGCTTCTTCCAATCCACCAATAGCTTTATAATCATAGATATTGATTGGCTGGTCGGTTCTTTTATTTGCTTTCCAGAAATTATACAAGCGCATCATTAAGTGCTGAAGCACGGGCAGCTGATCAGGCTTGTTTCCAATGTGATTTAATATCTCCTGTAAAACATCCGGACTGATCTGCGCATCGGTCAGTGATGTGGGACCAAGGATAGCAGACCTGTAAGCTTCCCGCGTCATTTGAGGTACCAGGTAATGACTGAGATTGATATACTCTGTCAACATCTGATAGTTGGAACAGTTCCCGACAAAATCCGATCTGATACAGATAACGACATAAATCGGCACCTTGTCCTGTTTAAGGGCCTCTACCAGCAGGTTAATCAGTAACAGTGATTCATCAATGTCCCGATTCTTTTTATCAATCCCTGCAGTAAACCTGAATAACTCCTCAAACTGGTCAATGAAAATTAATATATTTTCCTTCTGGTAATTATCAATCTTACCAACCAGCGTACTGATCTCCAGGGCTTTTTTGGTAAACAGAACATAATTCAGGTTGGTTTCTGATTCAATTTGTTCCGGTTTTTTATCCGGACTTGCAAAAGATTCTGTCAGGGTTATCGATAAACTCTCAATAGGTGAATATCCGGGATGCATCCTGGCAATCTTCCACCTTGATCCGGCTTCATACAGATACCCCCCGTACAATTGCGGGATGATACCGCAATTAATCAGTGAGGATTTCCCACTTCCGGATGGTCCGATAATAGCAATGAATCTGTTTGAGGTTAGAAGTTCCAGCACCTTCTCACTCTGTCCGTCCCTTCCGAAAAACAGGTGCTTCTCCATAAGATTGAAGGCACGGAGACCAGGAAAAGGATTCTTGATATCCTTAACTTCGTTTATCCCGGAATTGGGATTTATAGATACAGACTTTACCATTCTAACCTATCATTTTTTTCAGGTATTTCTTAAAGAAATCCTGGCCTGTTAATTCTGAGACTTTTAAATACAAGAACTCATCAAACTTTGGTAAATGCAGTATAGGTTCTTTATCGCTGATGACAGCCTGGAAGGCAAAGGGCCTCTTTCGCTGTGTCTTGGAAATTTTTATTATTTCCTTGATAGTACTTTCATACCACTGTGCATTGTTCAAACCATAATGCACCAGTACTGCATCACAGTTCTGTAATGTTTCATGATGTGCCCTGATGAAACGTTCCTGCAGGTGAAGGTCATGTGTCAGCACCACATCAATAGGATAGTTGCGCAGCTGAGAAGCGACATCCAGTGCATCCTGGTAGACGGATTTCTCATGTATAAGGTAGATGCTGTTTTGCAGGGTACGCTCTGCCAGTGAAATCTTATGGGCTATCCTGGTTTTTAATATATTCAGTACAAATTCCTTAAGCTGCTCAAAAGATCCTGTGATCAATTCAGTATCCCAGCCAGAGTAACCAATCTGTTTTCGGATCTTCTCAATTAACTTCTGCTGGAAAATATCCTGTATCTCTATACTTTCAGGAAGCCAGATTACACGTGAACGGGATTTTTGTTTGCCAATATTACGACTTGTCTCTCCATTCATGAAACGGGTAATGATATCATATTCGATCTCAAGATCCGGTTTGCCTGAATCGTCTAGGGCCATTCCTGATTTACCACCGATAAGTTGAATAATCAGCTCCGAAACATCCAGCAGGTCAATTAAAATATCCTCCGTAATATCAGCCCATTTAATATCATTGGAATCAGGTAAAGTCTCAATGCCCAGTTTATTCAATTCATTTGTAAGTATCTCCCGCTGACCTTCAAGGTCAGGTGTGGTCCTGCCGATATAAGCAATAATGGGCTGTTTTTTAACCGACTGCCTTTTTGACTTCAGGTCAGCCTGGTGTGAAATAAGATCAATCACATCCAGTATCTTCACCCAATAATCCTTATCAGAAGAACTCAGTAATTCAGTCTGGTTGTACAGGCTGAATCCTTTCTGGGAATAAAACTTGATCACTTTCTCAATGTGGATCTGTAATATCTCGTGATCCAATGGGGATTCTTTCAGGAAAATAAGCGTTGTCTTCTTGGTCTGAAGATGCCTGGGCAGACTGCGCAGATAGTCCAGAAGCTGATCAAACTGTCTTTTCAGGTTATCCGTTCTGCTAACCTCGTCATGGATTAATATCAGGTAGTAATCAAACTCTTCAGGCCTGAG
>JAZGGT010000195.1:0-8410 GCA_036480555.1 Bacteroidales bacterium
GATTGGAACAGCTACAGCTATTTCAGAATCAGGATCAATGAATGATGAGGGTTCGCAGGTTCATTATCTTCGTTGAAATCTCATGCATCTGCTCGGGGGTCACATTCAGATAATAACTTCCGGCTGAAATTGTTTTACTGGAGGTATCCACCATTACATCCCCCTTTTTATAAAACAACTGAAACTGATCATATGTGCGCCGCAGGTTTTTCAGCATCAGCAGGTATTCGGCCAGATCAAGATCGGCATGATAATTATTCATCAATGCGATCAGGCTGTTCAGTGAATACTTCTGTTCGGCAATCTTATCCTGCAGGGCAATATTCCCGGGATCATTTTCATAGATCCTCGTGGCTATGTACATGGATTCAATCCACCCTCCCATGGCAACCAGGGAGGCTGCGCCTTCCTGCCCGTCTTTTTTCAGGTAGTCATCTGTAGCCGAATATAGTCTTGTTGCCACCTGCGACAGGCTGTCCGGATTACTAACGAATAACTCCAGGTTATCCATGACATTACCATATATCTCTTTTGGTATGCCCAGCTCATCAGCCAATCTGTTTATCGAAGCAAGGTAGGCAACCGATCTCTGGTGCTGGTTGAACATCTTTACATAGCTCAGGTCGACACCATAAACACCGAGGTTTAATGCTATTTTAACAGGACGGGTATATTTTCCGAATTTGTCGGGCGGACTCAGAAGATCGGGATAAAAATTGGCACCAACATGATTAAAAAGCCTGGCCATTTCAACCGGCAGGGACATAGTATAATAGATAGATCTGTTCACAGAATCAGTTGTCTCCTTGAAATCACTGATGTCAATGGATCCCTTTAAGTCAAGCCCCTGCTGTCCCCGCTGGCTGCATCCTGAAAATATTAGAAGGGAAATTATTCCGGCCAGAAAGACTTTTGAAAGGCGTTTTTGCATATGAACAATCTGTTGTGGACCCTAAAATAAGGATTTTTAAAAATCCGTTCAAAGGGAGTTTTCACAATGTGTTGATAAACAAGTGTAAACAGGGCTTAGACGAATCTCCTGGATTTTAAGAGGTTGAAAATACTACATACTATGTCATCCAGGCTCAAAGACATACAATTGTACCTGACATCAAATTCTGTGTAATCAGATCCTGTCCCATGAAAATAATTCCTGAATTCCTGTCGCTTCTTATCAATTTCGACAGCCCGTTTCTTAGCCTGTTCCAGGGATATGCAATATTTTTCAGAAGCCCGCATTGCCCTCCATTCCAAGGGGGCTTCCAGTTTAATGTGCAGAGACCTTTCAATATCTTTTGTAATGGCCACCCCTCCCCTGCCAATGATCACTACATTGCCTTCAGAAGCAATATTCCTGATTACCTGGGCAACTGTTTTTCGGATCTTCCTGTCACTTTTATAGTATTTCCTGGAATGAGAGGAAAGAATATCATCAAAAAAAGTTTTCTTCTCATATTGAAATACATATTTTATATCCGCAGGATCCATCTCCAGCTCCCTGGCGGATTCCGCCAGGATCTCCTTGCTGATCCAACGCCAGCGGATACTCTTTGATCTTGAATCTTTAAGCTGGTTTAGCCGGTTGGTTAATCTCGACGCAATTTTCCTGGCAGGACACCCGAAGTCCCTTGCAATGGTTACAACTGGTCCTTCGTATTCCTGTTTCAACATGGAATCCTGGTAACGCTCGGTCAGATATTTAGACAAATCTATCTTCATGGCATATAAATAATGGGGTGCCATATAAAGTTAAGACTTTCCCAGGCATATGTCAAGATGGACAGGCTCAAACAGAGAAATCATCCAGCAGATTTTGCTGATAACGGATGATCTCTGAGAAGGTTTTCCTGATCATGGTTTGTTCGATCACCGTGAGTTCTTCGCGGGTAACCATATTGTCAGGGGATTTATTATCGAGTATGGCATTCACGTGTGACCGGAAGCGGATCTCCATCATCCGGCTGTAAATATTCTCGATTTCATGGTATTCTTCCTCCGGTATTATATTCATTCTGAGCATTTTCTCCAATCGAAGAAGGCTGTTTGATTCGCCCACATGATGCTGGATGGAATATACACGGATGAAATCCACCAGGGGTGAGATGGCATTTTTAATATTGAATGCTTCAGGTGCCCCAGGGCCGTTTTCCGGTCCGTTTTCCTTAAAAATATCTGTCGGGATATTATACTTTGATACGTCACTTGCCAACAAACGGAAAAATAGTGTTTTACCGTCGATTATCTTATTGATATGTTTTCTCAGCTCATCGGCATATTTCTCTGATCCGTAAACAATCCTGAAATCAAAAAATACGGCAACTCCCAGTAAACCATCCTGGCTTTTCTGGTTGATCCAGTCAGAGAAATACTTTTTCCACCGGGAGATGGGCTGGCACCATTGAGGATTACCGGCCATGACTTCCCCCTGGCAATACTGGTAACCGATCTTATCAAGCCAGAGATTGATTTTCTTGCCAAAGTACAGGAAGTACCGGTTCACCTCTGCAAATTTCTCATTTGGTACATCCTCGAATACTATGGCATTGTCCTGGTCAGTGACCAGGGTCTGTTCCCTCCTTCCCTCACTTCCCAAGGCCAGGAAGGCAAATTCTGCAGGAGGTTCTCCCATTTCCTCAATGGCAAATTCTACAAGGCGGTGCGTAATTGCATCCGTTACTGTACTGATCAGGTAGGTTATATTCCTGACCCTGGACCCACTCTCAAGCAGGATTTTTACCAGTACGGGTATTTTATTATGGATCTTCTTGAGGGATTCAACGGTTTCTGCTGCACTTACTTCCTTGATCAGGTAGGATATGGAATTACGTTGAACCTCCAGCAGGTCTTCATTGCTGAATATGCCAACGATCCTCCCTGCACTATCTTCCACGGCCAGGTGCGAGATAGAGTTTCCCTTGATCTGAAGTACAGCTTCATAAAGCAAGGCTTCATCAGGGATCCTTATCAGCGGGGAGCTCATGATCTCAAAGACCGGGCTGTTTACATTAAACTCTCTTGCGACTACCCGGTTTCTCAGATCGCAATCGGTGACGATCCCAACAGGCTGCTGGCTGGTATCCTTGGTAACAATGATGGCATTTTGATCTTTTCGGCGCATTATTGAAGCCACCTCATGAACAGACATATCCATATCACAGGTAATATGCTCCCTCACAAAAGAACTCACCGGGAGATTCATCATCAGGATGCTTGATTGCAGTTCATTCATCAGGTTGATAGATTCTTTTTCTATTCTTTCCTTGCGTGAAAGATCCTTGCTGACGATGATGATCCCATGTTGTCCCATCAGCTCCACCCTGGAGGCAGTAAGTATAACTTCCCTCATTTCCCCTCTTTTACAGGATATGGTTGCCTCCATATTGACTGTCCTTCCTGTATCGCCTATTTCCTCATAAAATGTTTCAAGGTTCAGTCCCGGTAATGAATTTATGACAATCAGGACAATTAAGACAATAATGAGCACAAAATCTGCACACAACGCAATAAACATCAAGCTATTATCGGAATTCGCATATTGATTCGCAAGCCATGCAAAAGCCATCAATAGGAGAATAATCAGGGCAAGGGGAATGAGCTATTTTTTATTGAAAGTCCTTGACATACTGTAAGGGAATGTGGTTTTTACGAAGATACTGACATTATTTTAATGATATGGCTTCAAATTCACGGCTAAGGGTGTTCAGTATGATAAACCCCCTGCTCCCGGGGCTCCGTGTGAGGGGTGGAACTACAATGATCTGTCGCTTTTTTAGCAGGTGGGATTTCCGGTAATAATTCATCAGGTAATCCCTCCTGGATATGCGGGCAAAACCTTCCAGGTGAGCATGGCCGGCCAGACCGACCATGCAATTCTTTTTCTTCAAAAGTTTCAGATGCAGGGAAAAATCTTTCCGGGCTGAAGGTGATCCTTTTGAGGCACCTGTAATGTCAGGTTCGATAAAATGAGTCGCCAGGATATTAAAGTCCCCTGTCCCGATAACTATCTGCTCAGGGAGTTCGTTGAGGTATTTAAAACTTGATTCACTGACAGGATCATCCATCTCATCTTCGTATAGCCACAGAGGCGATTTTGAGACCCGTTCCCTTTCCTCCAGTTCGAGCTCATACCAGTTGTCAGGCATGCCCAGCTCATAATGGTAGGATGGCAGTTTCCTGATGGCATGCAGGTCATGGTTCCCGCAAACCACATAATCACAATGGTTTCTAACCATTCTGACACAGGCATCAGCATCCCTTCCATCCGGGCTACCTTCAAAATGATGGTTGTAACCTACAATATCCCCCAGGCACAGGATTTTGTCGCATTTTTGTTTATCGATCTCCCGCAGGGTCTCCTGCAAGCTGATCAGGTCTGAGTGAATATCTGATATCACTGACAGCTTCATGCCGATCAATCTATCAATTTTATAATTTCGCTTTCCCTGGCCTTACTGATCCCTTTTTCAGTAATTAAACCGGTTACCAGGCTGGCTGGTGTAATATCAAAACCATAATTGGAAACCGGACTGTCTTCGGGCAATATCCTCACACTGCGTAATTTGCCGTCCGAAAGGCCTTCCATAACCCTGACCTCATCAGGATCCCTTTCTTCAATAGGGATTTCTTTGATCCCGGAATCAATGGTAAAATCAATGGTGGATACAGGAAGTGCAACATAGAAAGGTATATCATTGTCCCTAGCGGCCAGTGCTTTTAAATAAGTACCTATTTTATTAGCCACATCTCCACTGCGGGTTGTCCGGTCACTACCGGTTATGACCAGATCCACCAGCCCTTTTTGCATGATATGTCCACCGGCGTTATCCACGATGACCGTGTGGGGTACACCGTGTTGCCCAAGCTCCCAGGCCGTCAGCCTGGCTCCCTGGTTCCGCGGGCGGGTTTCATCGACCCATACATGAACGGGAATCTGTTCATCGAATGCCTGGTAGACAGGTGATGTGGCGGTCCCATAATCAATACAGGCCAGCCAGCCAGCATTGCAATGGGTCAATATATTAACCGGCTTTCCATTTTTTCTTTCACTGATCCCCCTGATGATCTCCAGGCCATGCTTGCCTATCATGTAAGATGCCTTGAGTTCCTCCTCCCTGATCTTCAATGCCTCAGGCCTGGCAACCATAATCATTTGTTCGGGCTCAGCAGCATTGGCAATTTTCTTCATCATTCGGTCCACGGCCCAGGCAAGATTTACCGCTGTTGGGCGCGCCACCCTGATCAGAGCGGCCTGCTCCCTGATATAAACCTGCGGTTCGGGTTGCGTCCTGGCTTCAAGGCATGCCAGGTACATCCCAAATGCAGCTGTAACGCCTATTAATGGGGCCCCTCTTACCTTCATCCTCCGGATCATATCATAGCTGTCCGCAGAAGAATGCATTTCCTCTATCTTGAACTCGAATGGAAGGACTTCCTGGTTGATGTAATGGATCCTGTCCTGATCTGATTCATCCATCCAGATGGTCTGGTATGGTCTGCCGTTTACTAACACAATACCTCGGTTATCCTTTGTGGTAACCGGAGATGATAAGCATGGATCCCCTGATCCCCGGCAGCCTTTACATGTACTTCCGTATCATCGATATATAGCGTTTCCCTGGCATTAAGCCGGCTGTCAGCAAGGACATGCTGGAAAATTTCATGATCCGGTTTTCGCATATTCAGGTCATGGGAATAATAAACCTTCTCAAAAATGTCCGTCAGGTTCGGGATGCCATGTTTCATGTGAAGGAGTTCGTTGTAATAAACTTCATGAATGGCATTTGTATTGCTCAGCAGAAACATCCTGTATTCTTCCCTGAGCTGGGTTAGCAGTTTGATGGTATCAGGCTGGAAACCAAGGATCATGGCATTCCAGGCTTCAAAGATCTTTTCCCTCGGCGTATGATCACCCAGCTGGACGGTCAAAGCATCGATAAACTTATCGGGGGTTATCCTTCCGGTTTCAAATTCTAAAAAAAAAGGGTGTTTTGAGAAAATAATATCCAGATTTTCCTCTCCAGGGAACCCCAGTTCACTCAATAACTCTATGCTCCTGTTTACATCCAGTTCGAGGATCACTCCTCCCAGATCCAGTACAATATTCCTGATGCCTTTAAGATCGATCATGCCAGTCCCCGTTAGTTTTTATCAAATTTAGCAATTCTTCCACAGCGTTTTGCTGCGGGATGTTTTTCTTAACAATTTCTTTATTTCTGTATAAACTTATTTTTCCCCTTCCCGATCCTACATAACCGTAATCGGCATCAGCCATTTCACCCGGACCGTTCACAATACATCCCATTACGGCAATTTTCAGATGATTCAGGTGGTATGTGGCCGCCTTGATTTCCCGGAGTGTGTCCTGTATGTTAAATAATGTCCGTCCGCAGGAGGGACAAGCGATGTAATCGGTTGCTGTCATCCTGGCCCGGGTGGCCTGGAGAATTTTAAAGGCGGTGGCAGACAATTGATCATTGTCTGCAAAAGGATGATCCAGCCACAGGCCATCGGCATACCCGTCAATGAAATACCAGGCCAGCTCAGCAGCAGTTCTGATCCAGAATTTCTCCCGGTTACTTTCATTATAGGAAGCCATGATAATGACCGGCAGATTAAAATTCTCATCTTCTGCCATTTTGGTAAATGCCTGGCGTGATTCACCTGTGGCATCATGCAGGTAAATGATACAAACGGGATCTTTCGAAGTCTTTAGTAATTCACATGCTCGTCTGGTGTCACCAGGACTGATGATCACAAAATTCAGTACTTCTGAAGTTTTCTTGAAATCTATAAAATCCTGCAGGGAAAACAAGGGGAAAAATGTTTCCTGGGAATATTCGTCGAGGAGCCATGATTCAGCACTCAGGATATACCTGCGGTCTTCGGGATTATCATTGATCAGCTCATGATCCGAAACAAACACATAATCCGGTTCAATAGCCGGGTGCTGGTCTTTCAAAGGTTCTTCCAGCAACCTTGAAATGACAACAGGTACCTGCCCTCCTCCGATTTTCCCGGTTTTCTTTGATTTCCTTTTCTGATAAGAGGTCTTAAGGAACTTTTGCCCTGTGGGCTTCTCTATCATACCGGAGCTGGTCCTGTCGGCTGCTTCCAACAATTTCCTTGCTGCCGGTATTTCCTGTTCCGGCTCTTCGGTGAGGGAAACACGTATGGTATGCCCTATCCCTTCCCTGAGCAATGTACCTATTCCTACAGCTGAGCGGATCCTGCCTTCTTCCCCCTCCCCGGCTTCCGTAACTCCAAGGTGTAGGGGATAATCCATATTTTCTTCTTCCATCCTCATCTGCAACAACCGATTGGAATAGATCATGATCCGGGTATTGCTTGATTTGAGTGAAACCACGACATCGTTGAATTGATCAAGCTGGCAGATTCTCAAATACTCCATGGCAGATTCAACCATGCCTTCAGGACTGTCACCATACTTTTCAAGTATCCTTTCAGACAGTGATCCATGGTTCACACCTATGCGGATTGCCGTTTTATGCTGACGGCAGATCATCAGCAGCTTAAGAAATGGCCTCTGGATATCATCTCTGGCAAAGTTGCCGGGATTGATCCGTACTTTCTCAACAAGGGGGGCGGCATTTTCAGCAATGGATGGATTGAAATGAACGTCTGCGGACAATGGAAAGTGATATCCCCTGTTCGATAATTCCTCCCTTATGTATTTTAGGTTCCTGGCTTCTTTAATGTTGCTGGCAGAGATCCTGACAAGAGTGGCACCAGCATCGAATATTCTTATGGATTGCTCTACACATGCCTCTGTATCCATGGTGGATACACTGGTCATGGACTGGATCATCACGGGTTCGTCACCGCCCATGCGCTGGTTTCCAATTTGTATTTTCCGGGATCTATACAAAATTATTCAGTGATGCAGCTATCGGTTCAGTTTCCATTCAAAGCCATCTTTGGTATCCATTACCTCCACACCAAGGCGGGCCATTTCATCACGGATCCTGTCGGCCATATCGAAATCCTTGTTCTTCCTGGCATCTATCCTCATTTGCAGCAGCAGTTTAATCAGCTCATCTGTGAGTTCCTGGTCCCCCGAGTCCCGCTTCTCCGGTACCAGTCCCAGGATGTCCCTGACAGCCATATGGTAGAATCGCTTGAGTCTTTCAATATCATTTTCCGTCATTGACTCCTTCCCGGCAGCAGCACTGTTGATGGCTTTTATCCCGTCAAATAAATAAGAAATGGCAATGGGTGTGTTAAAATCATCATCCATGGCCTTAAAAAAGGATTTCTCCAGCTCATCCAGGTCCACCGATGATTTCTCTGTGGGTGTGATCTTGTCAATGGTTTCCATGCCCTCAAATAACCTTGTAAGTCCCTTTTCAGCAGCCTGCAGGGCTTCATTGGAAAAATCCAGGGGACTCCTGTA
>JAZGGT010000196.1:0-5657 GCA_036480555.1 Bacteroidales bacterium
TCTGATCACCTTCCCTGGCTTTCTGGACGAGCAGAAAATCATGCTGTGCTTTATCTGAAAGATTGGGACTTACTTCCATCTGGCTCGTTTTGTTTCGACATAATTGGAAAAGACCATAAACAGGTGCACCCAGGGGAGGGCAAAATCCAACAGGGGCGAAGGTAATAATAAATATTTTTCGTTCAAACGGCCCATCGCTAATTTGATAATAACACTTGTTAATAACATTCTAAATATGAAGAGACCAAGCATATATGGGATTAAAACATGAAAAACAAGCAGGAAAATAAAGGCAGGATAAAAGAGCAAACGACTCATAAGTTCCAGTCCCACAACAAGTTTCGTTGAGAACCGGTACCTGGGACCTGTGGTCAGGTGCCTTTTTTTCTGATAATACCAGCCTTTCCAGGTTTTTTCAGTATCAGACCATGTAAAACTGTCAGGCTGAATCTCAATGGCTGTATTGGCTTTTCTGGCTACCTCATTGATAAATAGGTCATCATCCCCCGAGGCCAGCTCGTAATGAGCAGCAAATCCCTTGTTTTCGAAGAACAGAGCTCTCCTGTAAGCCAGGTTCCTCCCTGTGCCCATGTAAGGATGACCGGCAAGGGACATACCGAGATATTGCAGGGCAATGAAGAATGCTTCATACCTGCTGACAAGGTTTACCAGGCCTTTTCCCCTGCGGTAGCCTCCGTAACCCAGCACGATCTTGTTATTCCTGGTGAAATTTTGCTGCATGAAGTATATCCATCTGTTTGTCGCGGGACTGCAGTCTGCGTCGGTAAGCAGCAACCTGTCATGTTTTGCTGCCTTGATGCCAATAGTCAGTGCCAGTTTTTTCCCCTCCCGTATATGGTCACTTTCCCTGATAAACGTGGAACGCAGATGAGAATATTGCCTTTGCAGGTCAATCAGGAGATCTTCCGTCCCGTCTGCAGAAGCATCATTAACAACAACAACCTCATATTCAGGGTAGTCCTGCTCGAGGATCAAAGGTAGATTTGCCCTGAGATTTGCCTCCTCGTTCCTGGCACAGATGATGACAGAAACCGGGAATCTTTTGATGTTGGAAGGAACAGATTTGTAAAAGATGACTTTTGGGAACACGAACAACCAGTAGATGAGCTGGATGAGAAAGCAGCCTGCATACACCAATGTAAGTGATTGAAAGACAATATTATATTCTGTAAAATTCAATTTTCCGGATATGCTAACAGGAGATACCGAAAGATAATTAAACATTTCACATCCCAACAAATAAGCATGCTCAAAGTCTTCAGATTTTATCCACATTTACATTATATTTGCGCTAATTCTGCCTGCATGAGGTTTACCCTACAACATTCGGATCCTTTAAGTAATGCGCGAACCGGGGTTTTGCAAACAGATCATGGTCCCATTCCCACACCCATTTTCATGCCGGTTGGCACTGCCGCAACGGTAAAAGGCATACATCAGCGGGAATTACAACATGAAATTAAAGCCCCCGTCATCCTGGGCAATACCTATCACCTGGTCCTACGGCCCGGGATAGATATTATTCACAAGGCCGGGGGGATTCACAGGTTTATGCAGTGGGATCGTGCGGTGCTGACTGACAGTGGCGGATACCAGGTCTTCTCCCTGGCAGACCAGAGGAAACTTACTCCCGAAGGAGCGATTTTCCGGTCCCATATCGACGGGACAAAGCATACTTTCACCCCGGAGAATGTGGTAGATATTCAACGCAGGATGGGGGCTGACATCATTATGGCCTTTGATGAATGTACGCCTTATCCATGTGAATATGACTATGCCCGCAAATCCATGATCCTGACCCATAAATGGCTGGACCGGGGAAAGCAGAGGTTCCTGGAGACCGCAGCGGTCTATGATTATACCCAGAGCTGGTTCCCTATTGTCCAGGGAAGTACCTTCCCCGACCTCAGGAAGGAATCTGCCAGGCGTATTGCTGATGCGGACATGGACGGGAATGCTATTGGTGGACTATCAGTCGGTGAACCTGCAGAGATGATGTATGAAATGGTGGAGGTTGTGACAGAGATCCTTCCCCCGGAAAAACCAAGATACCTGATGGGGGTGGGCACACCGGTCAATTTACTTGAATCTGTTGCCAGGGGGATAGACATGTTTGATTGTGTGATACCTACACGCAACGGGAGGAACGGACAGATCTTTACACGAGAGGGCATCATCAATATCAAAAATGAAAAATGGAAAGACGATTTTAGTCCCATTGACCCTTCCGGAGATTGTTTTGTGGATCAACAATATTCAAGGGCTTATTTACGTCATCTTATCATCTCGGGTGAGTTGCTCGGGGCACAGGTTGCCAGCCTGCATAACCTCAGGTTTTATCTATGGTTAATGGAGGAAACAAGGGCACAGATCCAGGCCGGGACCTTCAACCAGTGGAAAAATGAAATGATTTCAAAATTATCTATCCGCATATGAGAAGCAAACTGGGGATAACCATCATAGACCTGTATATCACGAAAAAGTTCCTGGGCACCTTCTTTTTTTCCATTACCCTGATCCTTTTAATTGCGGTCATCTTTGATTTTTCGGAGAAGATTGACAATTTCCTCGATCACGATGCCACATTGATCGATATCCTTACCAAGTATTATCTGAATTTCATGCCTTATTTTGCCGTGCTGTTCAGCTCCCTGTTCACCTTTATATCAGTAATATATTTTACTTCCCGGATGGCGTACAGAACGGAGTTCATCGCCATTATCAGCAGCGGGATGAGCTTCAACAGGATACTGGTTCCCTATTTCTTCTCTGCTACTGTCATTGCCATCTTCTCTTTTGTACTGATGGACTATGTCATACCGGATGCAAACCGGATCAGGCTGGATTTTGAGGAAACCTATTACCACTCTGTGCCGATCCGTGTGACAGAACGGAATATCCACCGCCAGATCGAGCCCGGTGTATTTATTTACCTGGAGAGTTACAGCACCATCTCTGACCTGGGACATCGGTTCTCTATGGAAAAATACGAGGATGGAGCACTGGTATCGAAACTAATGTCTGATTATGTGAAATGGGATTCAACCATCAATAAATGGGTGATCCGGAATTATTATATCCGCGACCTGGACGGATTCAGGGAACATATTACCTCAGGAACCCGGCTGGATACCACGCTGTCTATGCACCCCAGTGATTTTAAACGCCGGATGAATTTCATGGAAACCATGAATATACGTGAGCTGACTGAGTATATTGAACAATTAAAAATGCTGGGTGAATCCAGTGTAAAAGCTTACCAGATTGAAAAGCATAAGCGTTATGCTTTTCCATTTTCAGCTTTTATCCTGACTTTGATCGGTGTTTCTGTATCCTCGAGAAAAGTTAAGGGAGGAATCGGAATGCAGTTAGGGATCGGACTGATGGTTGCTTTTTCCTACCTGCTGTTTATGCAGTTTGCTTCGCAGTTCGCCATAGGAGGCAGCCTTCATCCCGCAATTGCCGTATGGATGCCCAACCTGGTCTATTCTTTTATTGCATTCTATCTCTACAGAATGGCTCCCAAATGATCAGCTGTTTAAAAAAAATGCCGTAAATATTAGTAAATAAGCATTATAGATGAATGGCATCACATTAATTGCCGTAAAAATTTTTAAAATAACATGGGATTTTGTAATGTTGTAGTCCATTCCTAAGCACTAAACCTGTCTAAGAATATGCCATTAAAAAGAAAAATCCAGGAACTTCAGAAGAAAAGAGAAGAAGTTCTGAAAGGAGGAGGTGACAAGGCCCTGGAAAAGCAGGCGGCCATGGGAAAACTGACCGCCCGGCAAAGGATCATTGCCATACTGGACCCGGACTCATTCAACGAGTATGACCTGTTTGTTGAGCATGATGCCAAAGATTTTGACATGGATAAGAAAAGCCTTGCAGGTGATGGTGTCGTGATCGGTACCGGCACAGTGTTTGGAGCCCCTATCTGTATTTTTGCCCAGGATTTTACCGTAGCAGGTGGTTCACTTGGGAATATGCATGCCAGGAAGATCACAAAGATCATGGACCATGCCCTGAAAATGAAAATGCCGCTGATCGGTATCAATGATTCCGGTGGTGCCCGCATTCAGGAGGGTGTAAGCTCCCTGGCAGGATATGGGGAGATATTTTTCCGGAATACTATTTCCTCAGGTGTGATACCCCAGATCTCCGTGATCCTCGGACCATGTGCCGGGGGTGCAGTCTATTCACCCGCCCTGACAGACTTCGTTTTTGTTGTCGACAAGATCTCGAAAATGTTTATCACCGGTCCCGAAGTCATCAAGACAGTGCTGGGAGAAGAAATTTCGATGGAAGACCTGGGAGGCGCCAGGGTGCATTGTGAGATTACAGGGAATGCGCATTTCTATGCCACCTCAGAGGAAGAATGTTTCGAGCAGATCAAGAAACTGATCACCTTTATCCCCTGGAGCAACTTGCAGAAAGCTAAAAAGTTCCCACCCAAAGATCCAGACCCGAAATACAATATCGAGAAGATAGTACCAGGTGATTCCACCCAACCTTATGATGTCAGGGATGTTATACGGGGTATTGTCGATGATTCAGATTTCTTCGAGGTCCAGGAAATGTGGGCCGAAAACATAGTCATTGGGTTTGGCAGGATGAAAGGGGAGACCGTGGGATTTGTATGTAACCAACCCCTTGTTCTTGCCGGTGTGCTTGATGTGGATTCATCTGATAAGTCTGCCAGGTTCATTCGTTTTTGCAATGCCTTTAATATACCCATCGTAACCCTGGTGGATCTGCCCGGCTATCTTCCCGGGGTAGACCAGGAGCATGCCGGGGTTATCAGGCACGGTGCCAAGCTGCTTTATGCATATAGTGAGGCAACTGTTCCCAAAATGACCGTCATCATAAGGAAAGCCTATGGCGGAGGCTATATTGCCATGGCATCCAGGCATCTCAGGGCTGATTTTGTTTTTGCCTGGCCGGGTGCTGAGATTGCGGTAATGGGACCTGAGGGTGCCTCCAATATCATCTGCAGGAAAGAAATTGCTACGGCAGAGGATCCCGATCAAGTCAGGAAGCAGAAAGTGAAGGAATACAAGGATAAGTTTGCCAATCCATATGTTGCAGCAGCCAAGGGATATATCGATTCAGTGATCGAACCCCAAGACACCAGGAAGCACCTGCTGCATGCCATTGAAGTGGCAGTCAATAAGGCAGTATACCTTCCGCAGAAAAAGCATGGTATTCCACCCTTTTAAACCAGACCAAATGGCAGAAACCAGAAAATCAACAGCGGGTGCAGGTACAGGTACCCAGGCAGCCGGAAAATCACCCACTACTTCCAAAACAGCCAAGAAGACATCCTCATCCAGTGTAGGGGACAATGGGGATTGTAGTGATAAGAAGGCAAGATGCAGAACCCTGATTATTGATGGAGATAAATACCGCACGAGGTATAATTTAAAATTTGAAAAAAGGAAGGTTTGGAGCAATCCCAATCCCAAAAAGATCACTTCCAGCATACCCGGTACCATTATTAAAATTTACGCCACGGTCGGACAGGAAGTAAAAAAAGGTGATCCCATCCTGCTCCTGGAAGCCATGAAAATGATGAACAAGATCCTTTTCCCACTAGATGGCAAGGTAAAATCCATCAAGGTAAAGGAAGGGGT
>JAZGGT010000197.1:0-2688 GCA_036480555.1 Bacteroidales bacterium
TTTGAGGTATTCCTTACTTTTTTCCCACAATTTATCCGCCAGGTATTCATCATATGATGCAGTAGAGGATTTCCGCATATTCATGCCTGCAAAATATTCTCCCGAAACATTCTCGAGTTCTCCGGAGGTAGCAAGGTGTACCAGGCCCCTGGCAGCTTTCGTGGGACTCATGGCCATCAGGCTGGCTGATATCCTAACAAATGGACCGGCATCCCTGAAAAGTCCCGTGTTTACCCAACCCGGGGCAATGCAATTGATGGAGATATATGTGCCTGCCAGGTTTCTGGCCAGGGATTTGGTAAAAAGGATATTACAAAGTTTGGACTGGGTATAGGCATCGATGGACCTCCATTTCCGCTTGTCAAATTCAAGATCATCCAGGTCCAGTTTGCCACGAAAATGTATGCCGGATGTGAGATTGATGATACGGGCTGAAGAGGAACTTTTCAGCAGGGGCAGCAGCTGGTGTGTCATCAGAAAAGGAGCGAGGTGATTCACGGCCAGATGACTTTCAATCCCATCCCGGGTGGGTACTTTTTCCGAATCCCAGATCCCTGCATTGTTTATCAGGATGTCCAGGATCTTATTTGATTTCCTGAATTCGTCGGTAAATGCGGTAATCGACTCAAAGGAGGCCAGGTCACAATAGTGAAAGTGTATTTCCTGATTCCCGGTTTCACGCCTGAGTTCCTCCTGTACTTTCATATCCTTTTCCCGGTGGCGTCCGGTGAAGGAGATACGTGCACCCAGGTTACCCAGGGCCCAGGCTGTTTCTTTCCCTATCCCGGAGGTGGCACCTGTGATGAGTATATGTTTATTTTTCATTGGACATAATCCAGGTATGTTCGCGGATGCTGACCGAATCCCATAACACAGTTATATTCATATGTTTTGTGTGGTTTAATGGCCACGCCTATTGAATTGAATTTCGGGCTCAGCAGGTTCTTCCGGTGCCCCAGGTCTTCTATGCCATCATCGATCAGTAACTGTATCACGATCTCCAGTGGTGTATAGGGACCATAGTAAATATTTTCACCCACTTCGGTGTATTTTTTCATAATGGGGGAAAATCTTTGTTTAAAACCCTTGTGTCCCTCATAACCTTTTTTCCCTGACCAGCTGGCATGCTCCCGTGCCACCTTGTACAGGTCCCTTTCCGGCAAAAGCATGGGAAGGTCCCTGACATGCTGGAGCTCATCGTAGAGGGACCGGGTGTAAGAGTTTGGTTTTAGCTTCTTGATCCTGATGTATTCATCAAGGAAAGTGCTGGCAAAGAGGCGGCCATTCGCCCTGGCCAGGTTGGCATACAGGATGACCTTCTTTTCATCTTCACTGAGGAAATCAGCATCTTCCGCAGTCCTCGCCTGTTTTACGGTTTCCTCGTCCCATTGCCAGTTAAATTCACTCTTTTGTCCCACAAGCGGGGATATGCATGAAAAAACGAAAATGGCCAGTATGAAGGTTATTCTGCTCATCGGATCCTTTTCATGTAAACTCCCTGATCATATAAAGGTCATAGTCTTCGAATGCAAAAAAGTCAAGTTTTTTATACAACTGAATGGCAGATTTGTTTTCCTTGTGCACCTCCATCTTTACCTGTTGTCCGGTACTGCTTATCCATTTCAGGGATGCCTCTGCAAGTTTCGTTCCAAGTCCCAGGTTCTGCCAATCCGGATGGATCCCGAAATGATGCAGATAGATGCGCCTTCCATCCCAGGTCATCCAGGAAGAGCCGATGATCTCACCGGTAGCCACATCTTCTAAGACCAGCAAACGGCCCCCCATGTCATTACAGCGTTTGATCACTCCGGCATCATCCTTTCGTTCAGGCTGTGCCAGTTCGGTTTCATTCCACAGTTGAATCAGAGATGCATAATCGCTTTCCCTGTAATCCCTGATAACCGTTAACAGGCTGTTTTTTTCAGCTTTCTTCATCTGCCTTAATTACATATATCTGTCCTGTTTCATACCTGGTTACCTTAACTTTTTCACCCTTGTTGATAAATCCATATTCAGAAACAGCATCATAGATCTCATCATCGATGACCACCTTGCCTGCCAGCCGCAAATTCGACTCAACAATGCCCGTACGGCCTACCAGGTATTTTTGCTGGCTCTCCACACCCAGGAACCCGTCTTCTATATTCAGGTTACTGTCCAGTGCAAGTCCGGCGAAAGCCTTGCTGGTAAACAGATGCTTGCCGAGATAGAGTGATATTATTAAGGAAAGGAACATGGAGGTGATGACAATGAAGAACCGCTTGATCACCTCTGCAAATGCGATATTCCAATCCAGTTCGAAAACAATGTTATCCACCATGGCAAGTGTGAGTCCCGCGACCACCAGGATGATCCCGGCGATCCCTGCCACCCCGAACCCGGGGATGGCAAATATCTCTACGGTAATAAGCAGCAAACCGACAATGAAAATAACAAGTTCCCAGTTTTCTGCAAGTCCCTCAAGGTAGAGGGGGGCAAAGTACAGGACGGCAGCAACGACAGCAGCAGCGAGGGGGAAGCCGATGCCTGGGGACTGCAACTCAAAATATATGCCCCCGACGAGGATCATGATCAGGATCCCGCTGATCATGGGATTGAGCAGGAAACCAATGATTTTGTCGAGTCCCGTGGTTTTATGGCGCCTGATCTCATAATTCCCTACATTTGCAGACTCAAGGACCTCCTCAA
>JAZGGT010000198.1:0-2374 GCA_036480555.1 Bacteroidales bacterium
GAAGCTGGGAAAAGAGGATCAACCAACCCTCCTGCTCGGTGTCAGTTTTGCCCTGATTGACCTGGCTGACGACTTCTCACTGGAGATGAAGAATACCATAGTAATGGAAACTGGAGGGATGAAAGGTCGCCGGGAGGAACTGACCCGGACGGAACTACATGAAAGGCTTTGCATTGGTTTGAAACTGGGATCCATCCATTCAGAATACGGAATGACCGAATTGCTTTCCCAGGCATATGCAAAATACGATGGTATATT
Organism: Bacteroidales bacterium; assembly: GCA_036480555.1. GTDB lineage: Bacteria > Bacteroidota > Bacteroidia > Bacteroidales > SM23-62 > SM23-62. The sequence goes on from JAZGGT010000198.1 coordinate 259, forward strand.
TCATTCACCTCCCTGGATGAAGGTGCTGATCCGGGATCCGTACGATCCATTCAGCCTAATGTCGCGAGCTAGCTCCGGGGGAATTAATATCATCGACCTGGCCAATCTTTATTCCTGTTCTTTTATTGCCACCCAGGATATCGGAAAGATCACCACTGATGGAGGATTCGAAGTGCTCGGAAGGTTTGATAACAGTGATATCCGGGGTTGCAACCTGATGCTGGAATAGGCTTTGAGTGCAGGTTTTATAACATCATCCTTACTCTTCCAGTTCATTTTGTCTAGATTTTGGAAGGCTCCGTGCTACCAGCTCATAGGAGTGGTCAATCCATTCTTCCAGCTGAGTATTGCTAATGCTGCCTTTAAGGTTTACCCCGTTCCAGTGCTGTTTGTTGAAGTGGTATGCAGGGGTGGCTTCCGAGTGCTGCTCCCGCAATTCAATGGCCAGTTCCGGATCGCATTTAAGGCTGATTCCCCGGCTCTCCTCAGACAGGTCGAGTAAAGCAAACATATTGCCGGCCACTTTAAATACCAAGGCTGTGTCATTAAAGGGGAAGCCTTCGGTGACTCCGGGTTTAGACAGGCAGTATTCGCGAATTTCTTCAATGTTCATGTCCTTGAATCTTAATTCAAAATAAACACCAATTTTTTACCGGAGCAATATTATTTTTAATGCATTGCATAATTTCAAACAGATTATATTATTTTACCGAACCCATTCCGGAACAGGATGGCAAGTATTCGATATCCAGCAGCAAGAAAATGAATTGCTCAAAAGCCTGGATTATTTTCGTTCGGAATGTGATAATGGCAGGAAAAATACTGTTTGAAAAGATATATCAAATCATGAAAACAAGGATAGTAACACTATTTCTTGCTGTAGCGCTCCTGATTGGCTGCAATGTGAAGACTCAAGAAGTAAGCAGACCAAATATTCTAATCATTCTGTCTGATGATCAGGGAAATGCAGATGCCGGATATCAAAGAACGCCTTCAATAGTTTCAACACCCGCTATTGATCAAATTGCTAAAGATGGTGTGGTATTTACACAGGGATATGCAAGTGCATATGTTTGTGCTCCAACCCGTGCAGGATTGTTGACAGGAAGGTATCAGCAAAGATTTGGCTTTTACCGTGCACCGGATTCACGAATTGGTATGCCCTTATCTGAAATAACCCTGGCAGATCTCCTTAAAAAGGAGGGTTACCATACAGGTGTTGTCGGGAAATGGCACCTGGGTCTGACACAGGAATATCATCCCTGCAGCAGGGGTTTCGACGAATTCTATGGGTTTCTCGGACACGGAGCTCATGATTATTTTGATTTGTCCATGTCGGAAAATCCGGATAATTTCCATCAATATATTTATCGCAATCTATCCCCAATTTCCGATACGGGATATTTAACCGATAATCTTGCGAGAGAAGCATGCTTATTTATTAAAGATAAAGCAAATAAAGAGAATCCTTTCTTTGTATATCTTCCATTTAACGCCGTTCATTACCCCCTGCAGGCACCAGAGGTTGATATCAAAAAATTTGATTCAGGAAGTCCTGAAAGGGATACCTACCTTGCCATGCTTCATCGAATGGATGAAGGGATAGGCAGGGTAATTCAAACCCTGAAAGATGAAGGAGTGTATGATAATACGCTTATCTTCTATTTCTCAGACAACGGTGGCGCAAAGAATAACAGATCAGTAAATTTACCATTGCGTGATTACAAACACAGTGTTTACGAAGGTGGCCTTCGGGTCCCATTTGTCATGAGCTGGCCCGGCAAATTAGCGCCTGCTACCTGCGACGAGCCTGTGATTTCAATAGATATTCTACCTACTATTTGTGCCGCTCTTGATATCAGTTTGCCGGAAAACCGGATTTATGATGGCAGAAATATGCTCTCAGCGATCCATAAAAATACAGACACTCCCTTACATGAACGTTTGTTTTTTGACGGAAATGACAATGCATGGGCTGTACGTGAAGGCAAATGGAAACTGCTCTACTCAAAGAAAGGCAACCTGGAATTATACAACCTGGAAGATGATGCGGTGGAACAAAAGAATCTTGTAGAGGAATATCCGGAAATAGCAGCTGATCTGAAAGAAAAATACA
>JAZGGT010000199.1:0-14217 GCA_036480555.1 Bacteroidales bacterium
AGCGTAAAGAAAGAATCTGATTTGCTGAGTCTTAAAAACCTGAGGGATAAGAAAGAGACCATCTCTATCAATGATATCGACCAGCAGAAACCATCACAGGTTGATGTTGAAGAGGAATTCTTTATCAAGGACCCAACCGCCTCCGGGAAGATTGATTTACGAGAAGTAGAAGAACTTGAAGTTAAGGTAGTCGGGAAGGTAGATCTGGATGCAGTCAGCGGTCGTGGAAGAAAGAAGAAGGAAGTGCCGGAAAAGCCCGCTGAAGAGCCATCCAAAGAGGAAGCGCCCGATAAGGAAAAAACAGCAAAGAAAAAAACCAAACCTGCCGGGGAAAAAGAGGATAAAGAAGCTGATGTTGATGTAAAAGTGGTTGGTAAGATCGATCTGGAGACTCTTAAAAAGAAAACCAGTACGGCCAGGAAAACCACAAAGGCTGAACCTGAAGAAAAAGCAGCAAAAGCTGAAACACCTGCCAAAGTTACTGAACCTGCTGCGGATGAGATCGAGAAGACGGTAGCGAAGAAAAAAACGGAGGATGAGAATTTCATCAAAACCGAAATTGCAAAGCTCACCGGTCCCTCAGTAGTCGGGAAGATTGAACTTCCTGTGGAAGACAAGGAAAAGAAAGCCGCTGATAAGGCTGCCCTGAAGAGAAGGCGGAAAAGAATCAAGAAGGATACAGAAAGAGTGGCCCTGGGTAAAAAGGGGGACAAGGAAACAGCTGATAAATCCAGAACCCAGAATAAGCCTGCCGTAAAAAAGCGCAGAAAGCCGCTTAAACCCGAAGTGAGTGAGGAAGATGTTCAAAAGCAGGTTAAGGAAACCCTGGCCAGGCTGACGGACCGGAGTAAATCAAAGGGAGCAAAATACAGGCGGGAAAAACGGGAGGCCGCGAGCCAGAAATTGCAGGAAGAAGCAATTAAGCAGGAAGAAGAAAGTAACATCATTAAGGTCACAGAGTTTGTTACCGTACAGGAGCTGGCCTCACTGATGGATGTTCCGGCAACAGAAGTAATTGCCAAGTGTATGGAACTGGGACTGTTTGTCTCCATTAATCAGCGGCTGGATGCAGAAACACTTGCCGTTGTATCGGATGAGTTCAATTACATTATAGAATTTATCAGCGTGGAAGTACAGGAAGCCATCGCAGAAGATGCTGATGATCCTGAAGAACTGGAATCAAGGCCCCCAATCGTCACGGTTATGGGGCATGTTGACCATGGAAAGACAAAATTACTGGATTATATCCGGAGGGCCAATGTGGTAGCTGGTGAGGCAGGTGGAATTACTCAGCATATCGGTGCATACAGTGTACACCTTGATGACGGCAGGCAGATCACTTTCCTGGATACACCGGGTCACGAGGCCTTTACAGCTATGAGGGCCCGTGGTGCCCAGGCCACTGATATCGTGATCATTGTGGTAGCCGCTGATGATGGTGTTATGCCCCAGACCGTTGAGGCCATAAACCATGCCCAGGCCGCAGGAGTACCCATTGTGTTCGCCATCAACAAGATTGATAAACCAACTGCCAATCCCGAGAAGATCAAGGAAGCCCTTGCCAATATGAATTTCCTTGTAGAAGACTGGGGAGGCAAGTATCAGTCCCAGGAAATATCAGCCAAGAACGGGATCAATATCGGCGAACTGCTCGAAAAGGTATTACTCGAGGCGGAATTGCTTGAGTTGATGGCCAATCCCCATAAGGCCGCCAGTGGTTCTGTGATAGAATCTGAGCTCGATAAGGGAAGGGGCTTTGTATCAACGATACTGGTTGAGAACGGTTCCCTTGAGGTTGGAGATGTAGTCCTTGCCGGATCCTATTATGGTCATATCAAAGCCATGTATAACGAACGTGGAAAGAAGATCGACGAAGCAGGTCCGTCTACCCCGGTACTTATTCTCGGATTGAATGGTGCACCACAGGCGGGTGACCGGTTCAATGTGATGGAGAGTGACAAGGAGGCCAAGGAAATAGCCAATAAACGGGAACAGCTCCAGAGGGAACAGGATCAGCGCACCCAGAAACATATTACTCTCGATGAAATCGGTCGCCGCATTGCCATTGGTAACTTCCAGGAACTGAACATCATTGTCAAAGGTGATGTGGATGGTTCTATCGAAGCCCTCAGCGATTCCCTCATAAAGCTTTCCACCGAGGAGATACAGTTAAATATTATACACAAGGCGGTTGGACAGATAAAGGAAGCAGATATTATGCTGGCTGCAGCATCTAATGCCATTATACTTGGATTCCAGGTCCGACCTTCCCTGGGCGCCCGAAAACTGGCTGAAAAAGAGGAGATTGACATCCGCCTGTATTCAGTAATCTATGATGCGATCGAAGAAGTAAAGGCTGCCATGGAAGGGATGTTGTCGCCAGAAATCAAGGAAGAGATAACCTCCACCGTTGAGATACGTGAGATATTCAAGATCACCAAGGTCGGTACAGTCGCCGGATGTATGGTGAAAGAGGGAAAGATCAACCGGAATTCCAGGATCCGTGTCATTCGTGATGGCATCGTGGTCTACACTGGTGAACTGGGATCCTTAAAGCGGTTCAAGGAAGATGTCAGGGAAGTTGCTTCCGGATATGAATGTGGACTGAATATTGGAAGTTTTAATGATATCAAGGTAGGTGATATTATTGAGAGCTACCATGAGGTAGAGGTAATGAAAAAACTATAATCCAAACCAGGATAACAATAAACCCCACTGAAAACCGGGCTTTATTATTATGCTGAGATTAATTCCTTGTATTGTTCTGGGCTAAGAAGTGCATCCAGTTCAGCCGGATTGTCGATACTGACCCGGATCATCCAACCCTCTCCAAAGGGATCCGTGTTAACAAGCTCTGCCTGCTCTTCAAGCTGGCTGTTAAACTCTAGAACTTCCCCCGATAGAGGCATGAACAGGTCAGAAACAGTCTTGACAGCTTCAATGGTACCGAAAGCTTCACCAAGAGCGAGTTTTTCCCCTTCAGTTTCTATTTCGATATAGACGATATCACCAAGTTCCCCCTGGGCATAATCTGTAATTCCTATGAATGCTTCATCACCTTCAATGCGGATCCATTCATGTTTATCAGTGTATTTACAGTTGTCTGGTACATTCATGTTGTTGATGTTTTTGCAGGTTTGTTTTGATATGATAAATTTATAAACAAAAAATTACTGGGCAAGCGTAAACCTGATACTAAACCCGACATTTGTATTTGCTGTCGGATATGACAGGGACACGAAAGGTTTATTAACCACCCTGTCGAAAAAGAGCCGGATATTAAAACGGTCACTGAGCACATAATCAAAATTGAGCGCTATTTTCACGATCCGCTGTCCTGCTGTTATCTGGTCAACATCCTCGACAACTTTCCGGATGATGGTCCGGTTATCCCTGATAGAGAAATCACCTCTGACATTCAGGTCACTTTCCATGGCTGTTTGTCCCCCACCAGGAAGGTTGAATATCAGGGGTAATCCTGAAAACCGGTATCCTGCACTTATCACATATTCATTGCTCGATATTTCCGTCAACTGGCTGTTTGCCAGGCTTAAATTGAGGGACCTGGATTTTTTGAATTCAATCCGGGTGGTGAGGCTATTTACCCAGTTCATATCCAGGGCTATCAGGGGACTGAATTGTTCACTGATCGATACAGAACCGATATCTGCCTCATTCAGGAAATCCCCGTTCATATCCCTGGATGCTGTATCCACATAACCTGCTTCGGTGGCCAAATAAAAAGGATTGGATATAAAACTTCCAACGGTGTATGAGGATCGGTAGGAATGGTTAATATTGATGGAGCGGAAATATTTTTGAATGAATGGAATCTTTGAGAGACCATCAAAAGTCAGGCGCCAGTTTGGCAGCATATCCTTGATATCCAGTATGGGATGGAGGTTCACCTGGTTGGGATCCTTTTTTGCATATGCTGCAAGAAAGGCCGGGATCAATACTGACTGTGCACTTTCCCCATAGCCATCCCAGAAAGCGGGATTGTTCGTATCGGGTTTCATAAAATAATCTCCTCCCTCGGCCCTTTCGAGAGCCAGCCTGGTGGATATTTGCTGCCGGTACTCATGCTTGAATTTCTCAAAGGTGGCCGAAGCAAAATTCTCAGAGGAGAATACCTTTTCAAAGGCTGTTCCGATTGTGATAGTCGATATAGAAAAATTACCGGTCATCTGGTGACTCCTGGTACTGTCCGGGAAATTACCAAACATATCGGCGATATAGTATTCATTTATATTTTCCGTGTAATTGCGATTGGCAGTAAGATCAATGCGAAGGCCTGGCAATGGTTCAACAGTGCTTCGGATATTAAAAGTATTGGAATGATTCATGATATAGGGGGAATTGATTATGGGGTCCTTTGACAACCAATCGTTCCTAATGGCTGTTTCAGGGAAGTTCGGATCCTGCCAGCCCAGGATATATGCCCATCCCGGTGCCAGTGTCCCGTTATAATCCTGCATCCCCAGGAGGCTTGTTGAAGGCATGTAACCGGGAAGCAGTGAACCGTTACTCTGGTTATAGGTGACTGCAATATTCCTGATCCCCATCAGGATCCTGGTAGTATAGTCCGCAATGATAATAAGAGGACTTTCCCCTTTCTCAATGGTGCCGGAAACCTCCACCCTTACCCTCCGGTAATCCACCGCGGAAGTATCAGTAGTAAAGGTGATCCGGTTCTCACTGGCAACTACCAGTTCCCCCTCGATCTCCTGTCCATCCTCACTATAAAAAACAGCGGTAACAGTTTCCGTTTTCAATTTATGGTTGATGGACCGTGTACGACCGGCACGCAATGAGATCCCATCCTGGGTATAACTTACTTCCTTGGTTCTTCCTTCTGCACTGGGTTGCCTGAAGCCATTCCTGAACTTATTATTGACCTCTTTCAGATAGGGAATTTTATTATACAGGTTGGTCATAGACAGCTGACCGTTAAGCTGGAAATTATTTGAATTCTTAATGTTATTGCCCAGGTTGATGGTATCAGCTGTAACAGGACCGACAACCCAGCCATATGTCGCACTGTAACGGGCAGAGGAGCTAACCCAGTTGAGCAATGGTATTTTGTTGATCGGTATCGTATAGGCAACATTGAAATTATGGTTATACCTTGTATTCCTGCCAAGAGAAAAGATCTCTCTCCAGAGTGAGTCCATTTTTTCTTCGTAATCCCCCTCACCTTTCCTGAGCACTCCTTCGGGCTCATCAATCCTTGAAGTATTTGTAGCGCTGAAATCAAATTTTAAGGCACGTGTCAGGTCGAATTGCAGATCATAATATCGGTTCCAGATGAAATTTTTTGTCACAATTGTGTCAATTTTGATTCCGGGATTGGCAAGATTCCTGATTTTTCTTTCGGCATAATTCCGGTTCATATCGGTACGGAACCCAAATCGTGACGGGTAGAAGTAGAAGTTCATATCCTTCACTAACCTGAGATGTGGAGAGGTGAAGACATTGGCCTTGGCAAATGGCTGAACATTTTTAGGACGGGTATTATAAGTATAATTCAGCGCACCCCTGTGGCGATTTCGAATATCATATTCTGTGTTTACATCACGATGTTCAGATGCACTGTAGGCATAACTGGCATTCCAGTTTGCCAGGTCATAAAAACGGGGTTGCCCCTGCATCTTTTGCTTCCTTACATTGGTAAAGTTTATACTGCTTCGTTTGGTATAGTCCTGGGCGACTCTTTTAATGGAATCACGTTCTACCTTTGTTTCAGCATTTTTCAGAGCATTTTTCAGGGGAATATCAGGATCCAGTGGATTGTATTGCGGATTGACCCTTGATTCTGAAAATCCCAAGAACATAGGGATTGTGACCCCTGATTTTTCCGGAAAGAATTTCCCGAGCTCCAGGTTTGAAGAGATGTCATAAGTATAAATATCTTCCAACTGCCTTTCATTGACCTTTTTTTCAATACTCCCAAAACCATGTTTGCTGGTATTCCCTGCGATAGTTACTGTTCCAAGATCAGCCAGTTTGACTGTCATCCGGGCATTGGCAGCCCATCCACCCTCATCATTAAAATCTGTAAGCCTCAATTCATTCAACCAGATCTCACCGGATTTAGGCATACCATCATCCTGGCCGGGATTGTTTCCTGCCTTGGGATTTCTAACACCCAGCATGATGGTCCGGATATTGCTAGTGTTGGGATTTCCCTTTACACTTACTTTGTTCCCTTTCCCATCGATGATGCTGAATACAGAATTATAACTAATGGAAGAACCGATTACCCTCATTTTGTCGTTCCTTGCCTGTTTTACATCCTGGAAAATTGTCAGCAGGATCTCAAAACGGTTCTCTGCCGGCCATACAATGAGCCGGTCGTTGCCGTCATCATTGTTATAGAATCCTGGAGGTGTAACCTTCAGGGGGACCTCGTATTCGTAATAATTATTTGTATTATCGGAACCTATCCGGAGAAAGGCCACAAGGTCATCGTCATTCAGTATATCATCCTTCAGCGCTTCAGCATGCACTTCCATCTGGAGTTTACCATATTGGCGGATATCCAGGAAAGTGTTTTTAAAAACTGCCCTGGCATCTCCATCGTCAAGTCCCTGTACCTTCAACAGGAGTGATTGCTCATTAAGCTGGCGGAGCTGCGGGTTGGTCGGGTCGATCACCCTGTCAATGCCGGGAGGTAACACATAGTTAACAGGTGTCTTTCCTGCATTTTCTTCAATGTTTACAGCAGAGACATCCAGGATGCCATCCGAAGGCTCCGGCGTTGACAGATCTTCTCCACCCTCAGTGATCTCGAACTGGTATCTTCTCCATTCGCTCCTGACCAGGTCCAGTCTGGCGAAGCGAAGTGTGACCTTCTCCTCAAAATCGTTCAGATATATACGCATAAAACGGATCGAATTGAAATCCCGGATGGCCCCGATCCTGCTTTCCCATGAGTGGATAGGGATGCGGAACTGATACCAATCAACGGTAGATTTTGTACCATTGGGGAAATCAGAACTCTTGGTCACCCTGTCGGTGATGAAATTCTGTCCCACCTGCAGGCTGGCTGGCGTAAGTCGAACCCTGTATTCATAATAGCTTTCCTTCTCATTCAGGGTGTTGTCCCTGTTAATATCCTCCACATTGGGCAATGTGGACCCGGTGGTAGGGTAAGCTTCATCGGACTGTTCAGAGGTGGGGGAGTTCCCCTGGTGACCGTTGTAATCACGGTAACGGTCAATGATCCCCACTTCGGCCTGGTCATAATCCGTGCCCCGGAAGTAATGGTAATTATCAAAGGACGGGTCATTCACAGCAATTTGATAGGCGGCAGAATTCGCCCCGTGAATGATCGCCAGGCTGTCAAGGTAATCACTGAAGAAATCCCTTTCTTCAACATCACTCAGTCCATCCAAGCCCACATCCTGGAACTGCCTGGAAGCAGGATCATTGTTGAAGGCGTTGACGAGGGACTGAACCAAAGGTACACGGCCCCATACTGTGGTATCGACAAGGGTAATTTCTTCGCTGGGCGGGAAACCGTTTTCAAATGATTTACGGGAATCGCGCAATATATCCTCGGAGATCTCTCCAAGGTTAAAGAACAAATCACCGCCGGCATGATCGGGATCCTCAACAAAGGGATCCATCATCCAGAACTCAAAAAATTCCACATTTGCGGTTTCAAAATTACTGGTCATAATCTCCCGCATGATACCTCCCCATCGTTGCTGCGGGTTCAACAGATTGCCATTGGCATCTACTTCGGTGGTGTAGTTATACAGTCCTCTCTCCTGTGGATTGAAGGATAGGTTCAGGATAGATATATTGGTAGGAACACCGCTGGGATTTTCCTTGTTTGGGAAGATATCTGTTTCAAAAACCTCTTCGACAAAGTGGCTCGACTGGGTATTGGGATCAGCCTTGATATGTGGTGGAGTTAAATTGTTATTGCGAAGGAAGAGGGGATCGATCACATAATATGCAAATTTTGCACGGTTATAATTATATTCCCTCTGGTTTACCTTGATGCCTTCAGCAAACCTTCCGACCGGTGTACTGGAAAAAACCCAGGCAGCAAAATTTTTCATGTCAATGGAGGTCTGGCTGCCTTCAAAATCATCGATATAAGCCGTCCCTTCTTTTTGTATGGCCCTTGAGTTTCCTGGGATCAGGTGTGCAAATTCACCGGTAAGGGTAATATTGGAAGTTTCTTTCGTCGAGATAAGCGGGATGGCATCCACCAGAGTGGTCAGGAATTGGGATTCGGTACGGAAGGATCCGTCAAATCCCCAGATCGTATTGGAGATGGGTTCATCACCTATGCTTACCTTCTGGGTCAAGGGCCTTTCGGTCAGGTTCATAATGGTACCTCCCAGGCGGAAATCATCGGAAAAACGGTATTCAAGGTGGCTACCCAGCAAGGTTTTGGTCTGGATGGCGAACAGGGAGGTGCTTTCCAGGGATACCCTGATCGGTGTACCCGATTCCATGAGTCCCTGGTTGATAATAGTCACACTTCCAACCATATAATCCACCGTATAGTCAACATTCTCGGTCAGCTGCCTGCCGCCGGCAGTAACAACTACAGATCCCTGGGGTATGTTCATGGCATTCAGCATGATCTCTGAACTGCTTGATGACTTGTAGGATCCGGCAAGGATAAACTTATTTTTCTCAGCAATCTGAGAGGCAATTGTCCGGGTTGAATCATATAATTCGTCAAAGACATATTTTTCGGCGATTGCATCATCATTGATGGCATTTCTGAGATAATCCCCGAATGGCTCCAGTACAGGAAAAATGATCCTGCCATTACCCGGGGTTATGGTGATGCCGCTCATGAAATCGAATCGTCCGTCAGGCAAAGGATCAAGTTGATCATTCAGGTTATCAAGATTCAAAACCCTTAGCAGGATCTGGTCTTTTAACCGGCCCTCGGGAAGATAATTTACAGTGGTTCCCGTCTGGTCGTCATTATAAAGTATTTCCATTATAAAATCATCAGGATTTACCTGGAAGGCTCCGATGGCATAAATATTTTTCATCATCAGTTCCCAGGTAGGAAGCTGAGGGGTAAGGTTGGTTCCCTTCAGCAGTTTTACAATCAATGTGCTTGGGGCAGATACTCCATCGGAGGATAATTCCCCGACTTTATATGTTCTTCCATTTAAAGTGTATTCATATCCTACCGCCAGAACTTCATCGGTATTCAGGGCGGCATTCAGGGATATGTAACCAAGTTTTGTATTGAGGGTATACTCCCTTGAGGATAATTTCCTGGCATTTTCAATCCTTTCATAATCCTGTCCCGGTCCGAATCCGGGCAGCAATGGGGCAAGCGTCAGTGTAACATTATTGACATTCCGGATCCCTGAATACGTGCTTGTCATCTCCTGGTACTGGGTGTTCAGTTCGTTTCTGGGATAAGAGCCAGTTTGTCCCGATGTCTGTGACCAGTAAGCAGTGCCATAGATGTTTCCCTGGCCTTCAGCAAGGTCCATCAGTCCCAGGATGTTCCGCGAGCTTTCAAAATTACTGGTCTTGTTGGTAACCCAGACCTCGATCTTGGTAATATTTATGCCAGAGTTGATCACCGGCAGGTTGGCCAGGGCCCGGTCATAGGTATCTTTAAAATAATGTGCAAGGAAGAAATGCCTGTTGGCATCATACTCATCCACATTCATCTCAAATTCACTAAGCTGTGCCCCGCCCTGTACGTCAATGACCGATGTTTCGCCTTTTTGCTGTGAAAAAACAGAGGTTACCGTAAGTTTTCCGAACTGCAGATCTGTTTTCAATCCAAACAGGCTCTGGCTTCCCTGGATCAGGGATCCGGACAGGGGGAGCGTTACGTCCCCGGCTTCAATCTTCTTAATGATCTCGTCTTCCTTTCCTGTATATTCCAGTTTGGTCTTGTTCTCAAAGTCAAAGGTTGCTTCTGTATTGTAATTGACCCCAAGCTTCATCTTGTCACCGATGGTCCCGGTAACATTCATCTGGATCTTCTCCTCGAAAGTAAAGGAAGGGGTCCTCCGCAATCTTTCGGTAAGGGTGGGATTATCAATCTTTGAAAGGTTGAAACCAAAAATCAGTTCCGCATAACCCTGGGGTATAATATTGATGGTATTGTTACCAAATACCCTGTCGAATGCTTCTCCACCAACATTGATGGTGGGGATCAGTGAGGACTGGGTCCCCATATTGTCACCGGCCCTGCGTTGTTTCCAGTACTGGCTTTTGGCCTGGTTCATTTCAAAGGTCCTGTACTCATCAAAGGACATCACACGGGATGGACGGTAATTGAACCGGCCAACTTTTTCAGAAAAAACATAGGTATTGGTAACCGGGTCAAAGATAATTTCTGACTCAATATTGGAAGGATTACTGAGAAATAAAGGTGAGATATCTCCCGGATCTGTAATATTGCCGTCAGGATCCTCCCTGAAGGGATATCTCAGGTCTACACTATCCTGTGCTGTTTGAGCCCTGGCAGCAGGCAATAAGACGGCTGACAGGGTAAAAACAATGACCGGAACAGCAATGTATATTATACCCCTCTTCAAAAGTCAGGCTGATGGTGGTTAGCTAATTCAAAGTTTTTTAAGGGCTTCTTTAATCAATTCCTCAACGGTAATTTGATCATTTCCCCCCTTAAGGACATGTTCAAGGACTTTCTCAACAGATTTTTTAGCAAAACCAAGATTAACTAAAGCAGATAACGATTCTTCCTTGATAGTATTGCTCTTTGAAGGGAATAATTGGTCCATTTCTGAAGCTATACCGATCTTTCCCTTAAGGTCGACGATAATGCGCTGGGCGGACTTGGCACCGATCCCTTTGATCTTTTGAAGGTCCAGCACATTCCCTTCATTGATCGCCTGCTGGATCTCTGCCGGGCTCAGGGATGATAGTATCAGCCGGGCTGTATTGGCACCCACACCCGAGACCGAGATAAGCTGACGAAACACCTCCCGCTCCTCCTTGTTGATGAAACCGAAAAGAATATGGGCATCTTCCCTGACGATCTGATGTATGAAAAGCTGACAGGGTTTTTGATCCGGGAGAAGGCTGTAGGTAAAGAGGGATATATTGATAAAATATCCGACATTGCCAGTTTCCAGGATGATGTAAGTGGGTGTTTTCTCAACGATATCCCCCGTAATAAACTCGTACATGTTCAGTGGCTAAAATATAAAAGCCTAAAAATAACAAAATACTCCAAATACCGACAAGTTAGTTATTGTCTTCCGCCTGTTGATATTGTGCATCAATGACGGAGATGGCTGTCATATTCACGATCTCGCGGACCGAACTTTCCAGGTGCAGGATGTGAATAGGTTTGCCAATCCCCAGCAGGATTGGTCCGATTACTTCCATGCCGGCCAGTTCATGCATTAATTTGTAGGCAATATTACCTGAACTGAGGTTCGGGAAAATGAATGTATTAACATCTGCATCCTGTAATTTGGAGAAGGGGAATTTCTTCATGCGTAATTCCTTATTGGTGGCGAAATTAGCCTGTATCTCACCATCAACGATCAGATGGGGATGTTCCCTGTGGAGGATCTCCACTGCCTCATGTACACGGGAGGGGCTCCCTTCACGGATGGCACCAAAGTTGGAATAGGATAACAATGCGATCTTTGGTACTATATTGTATTTCCGGACTTCACGATCGGCCAGTAATGTTACATCTACCAGTGTCCTTGCAGAAGGGGAGATATTAACGGTTGTATCTGCAAAAAACAATGGTCCCTTTTTCGTGATCAGAATGTACATACCTGCAATCCTGTCCTCGGGATTATTGGTCCCGACGATCTGCAATGCCGGTCTGATGGTATCGGCATACTTGCTGGTAAAGCCACTCAGGAAAGCATCCGCCTGGCCTGTTTCCACCAGCATGGATCCAAAATAATTTCGCTGGAACATCAATTCCAGGGCTTCATCATAGGTTAACCCTTTCCGCTGCCGCTCTTCAAAGAACAGCCTGGCAAATTCCTTCCTGGTATCCTGTTCATCATCGCCGATCGGATCAATGATAATGGCATTTTCCAGGTCCAGGTTGTTTTCCTTGATAAGGCTGCTTACCTTCTGTTTGCTTCCCAGCAGTATGGGCTGTGCGATCCCCTGGTGGATCACGGTCTGGGCTGCCTTTAAGACCTTAAAACTCTCTGCTTCAGCAAATACCACCCGCTTTGGATCCCGTTGTGCTTTGTTGATAATCCGCCTGATCAGCCGGTTATCCAATCCAAGCCGGCGGAGCAGTTCCTGTTTGTAGGCATCCCAGTCAGTAATCTCCTTGCGTGCCACACCGCTATCCATAGCCGCTTTTGCCACCGCCGGAGCCAGGGCCGTAATAAGCCTGGGATCCAGGGGTTTGGGGATGATGTATTCACGGCCAAAGACTATGTTCGTCGTCATATATGCAGTGTTGACTATTTCCGGCACATCCTCCTTGGTCAATGCGGCCAGTGCTTTCACAGCAGCCACTTTCATCTCTTCATTGATTTCCCTGGCTCTTACATCCAGTGCTCCCCGGAAAATGAAGGGGAACCCAAGGACATTGTTTATCTGGTTGGGATAATCCGATCTGCCGGTAGCAAAAATCAAATCGTCACGGGTGGCCATGGCTTTTTCATAGGAAATCTCGGGGTTTGGATTTGCCATGGCAAACACAATGGGATCAGGAGCCATGGTATTTAACATTTCAGGGGTCAGTACATCAGCCACAGACAAGCCAAGGAATACATCAGTTCCTTCCACCGCGTCTTCCAGTGTGACTTTATCTGTCTCAATGGCGAATTCAAGTTTATATTTATTAAGGTCGGTTCTTTTCTTACTCAGTACCCCTTTACTGTCCACCATGATCACATTTTCCTGCTTTACCCCCATGGCAACATACAATCTGGCACAGGATATTGCTGAAGCCCCGGCGCCATTTACCACAACCTTCAGATCTTTGATTTTTTTCCCGGTGATTTCCACGGCGTTCAATAATCCCGCACCGGAGATGATTGCAGTGCCATGTTGATCGTCATGAAAGACCGGGATATCCAATTCCTCTATCAACCTTCGCTCAATCTCGAAACATTCAGGGGCCTTGATATCTTCCAGATTGATTCCGCCGAAGGTAGGGGAGATGGCTTTCACATGATCTATAAACTGGTCAACATCAGTAGTGTCTATTTCAATATCAAATACATCTACATCAGAGAAGATCTTAAAGAGAAGGCCTTTTCCCTCCATTACCGGTTTGCCTGCCAGGGCACCGATATTTCCAAGTCCCAGGACCGCAGTACCGTTGGAAATCACCGCGACCAAATTTCCCTTAGCAGTGTATTTATAAACATCATCCGGGTTTTTTTCAATCTCCAGGCAGGGTTCTGCCACTCCCGGAGAATATGCCACTGACAGGTCCCACTGTGTACTATGGGGTTTGGTGGGGATTACTTCAATTTTTCCCGGTCTGCCCTCTGAGTGATAATTCAGGGCATCTTCTTTGGTAATTCTGGCCATTTTATAATGGTATTTTGGAATTTACGCAAAGCTAATGAATATCCCGGTATGAAGGATTATTAAGTTACCTGTCTGCACAATAAAACGGGATGTTTTTAAACAGCAGGTAACCTATCGGTCCAGATCTGAGATATCCCTGTCAGGTAAGGGATTACCAGTAAACTCTTCGTATTGGATCCTGTTCCGGTATATGTCACAGGCCATGTAAAGAGCCTTGCGGAAGGAACCGTGCCGTGCCCGGTTGCCCCCGGCCAAGTCAAAAGCTGTTCCATGAGCTGGGGAAGTACGGATAATGGGTAGTCCCGCTGTGTAATTAACCCCTTCATCGGGGATCAGGGTCTTAAAGGGGATTAGTCCCTGATCATGATACATCGCCAGGATACCATCAAACCTGGTAAAATCTCCAGAACCGAAGAACCCATCTGCCGGGAAGGGACCAAAGATAGTATATCGGCCCTCCCGGGCCATTTCAATGGCTGGTATGATCACATCAATCTCTTCGTCTCCAAGCATACCCTCCTCACCTGCATGTGGATTTAGTCCCAACACAGCGATGCGGGGTTTCCTGATCCCGAAGTCTTTTATAAGGGCATCATTAAGGATTATTATTTTGCTCAGGATAGCCTCCGGGGTCAGTCTCGCTGAAACCTCATCCAGTGGTACATGACTGCTGACAACCCCGACATTCATCAGGTCACCGGCCATGAGCATCAAAAC
>JAZGGT010000200.1:0-3651 GCA_036480555.1 Bacteroidales bacterium
CTGCCATCGAAAAGCCAAACATTATTGTGATCATGGCCGATGACCTGGGCTATGGGGATGTCAGTGCCTATGGTGCAACAGCGGTAAATACTCCGAACATTGACAAGCTTGCCAGCGGGGGACTCACATTCACGGGCGGGTATTGTACGGCGGCGACCTGCACGCCGACCCGTTTTTCCTTTCTTACCGGGATGTATGCTTTCCGCCAGAAAGGCACAGGGATCGCAGCACCGGAGTCACCATCCATCATTAAGCCGGGGACACCAACGCTTCCGGGAAAGCTGAAAGAGGCAGGGTATAAGACAGCAGTTATTGGAAAATGGCACCTGGGACTGGGAGATCCAAAACCCCAGTGGAATGATGAGATCAATCCAGGCCCTTTGGAACTGGGATTCGATTATTGCTACCTGCTTCCATCAACCAATGACCGGGTGCCATCCGTCTATGTGGAGAACCACCGGGTAGCAAATCTTGACCCCGCTGATCCTTTGATTGTAGGCGAAGAAGCAGTAAGTGATACAAACGGTAAAACCTTCCGGCACCTGCTCAAGATGGATTGGTCACGCGGCCATAACCAAACCATTCATAACGGGATCAGCCGGATCGGATGGTTCAAGGGCGCACATGCTGCCAGGTGGAGGGATGAGGACCTTGGTGACCAGTTTGTAAAAAAATCAGTGCAGTGGATACAGGAGAACCAGGATGAACCTTTCTTTTTGTTTTTTTCCTCCCAGGATATTCATGTTCCCAGGATGCCCAATGAACGGTTCCACGGAGCAACTGACATGGGATTCAGGGGAGATGCCATCGTCGAACTGGATTATAAGGTGGGTGCGATTATCGATTTCATCGAGGAACTGGGACTCAAGGATAAAACCCTGATTATTTTCTGCAGCGATAACGGCCCGGTCCTGGATGACGGATACAAAGACGGGGCCATTGAAAAGCTCGGTGACCACAAACCTGCCGGACCATACAGGGGCGGTAAATACAGTCCATATGAAGGTGGTACCCGGATCCCCTTTATCACTTACTGGCCTGGGACCATCAATCCGGAAACCACTGATGCCATGGTGTCAACCGTTGACCTGGCAGTAAGCCTGAATAAGCTTGCCGGGAATGATGTTCCGGACGGGATCTTCCCGGACAGCTATAATGTGCTGGATGCATTGCTCGGGAAGAAAAATGCTGAGGGGCGTGCCTTCATATTTGAAGAAGCTGTAAGAAGTTTCGGACTGAGGAAGGGGGACTGGAAGCTTGTAGATCACCAGACAGAAGACCAGGTAAGGCGGCTGACCTATTTCAAACCCGCTGGGCACCGGTATGAACTATACAATCTGTCGGATGATCCGGCGGAAGAAAACAATATTATCACAGAGCATCCGGAGGTGGCCAGGGAAATGATGAATCACTACGAAAAGATTAAAAAAGGGGAAGTCAGCCGGACAGATTAATACTTAAAAAAATCATGATCAGAAGAGATTTTCTAATTAAGTCCGGTATCCTCTCAACTGGAGCTATTCTTGCCGGAAAGAGTGTACTGACCTCCTGTACCGGATCAGGAAAGTACAGGGAACTGTCCAAACATACCATTGACAAAGTCGAGTTCGGTCATATCAACTGGAGCTGGCCAAGATTTGTGGGAAAGAATGGACGTATTGGAAGGCATGGGCAGCATCACAGGCTAAATGTCGTTCAGCTTAAAACGGACCAGGGAGCGTCAGGATGGGGCGTGGCAGCCTATGGCAAGGAGAAAGATACAGAGGCACTTGCATCCCTGGTTAAAGGCAAAACAGTGGACCAGATCTTCAATCCGGATACAGGCATCCTGGCAGATGATTACCGTTCCTTTGATTTTGCCCTTCATGACCTGGCGGGTATTATTATGGACATGCCGGTATATAAAATGCTGGGTTCAAAGGGACCCAAAGCGACACCGGTTTACAGCGGCATGATCTATTTTGACGAGCTGGAGCCGGAGGAGGATCCCGGGGGACTTGACAACATTCTGAAAAATTGCCACTGGGATTATGATTATGGCTACCGCCAGTTAAAGGCAAAAATTGGCAGGAGCGGGAGGTGGTACCCGCATGACGAGGGACTTGCCCTGGATATTGAGGTGATCAAATTGATGCGTGAAGAGTTTGGGGACAAAATTGAAATCCTGGTGGATGCCAATGATGCATATACACTGCAGGACAGTATCGATTTTTTAAAGGGCATTGAAGGCATCCCCCTGTACTGGTTTGAGGAGCCCTTTGTGGAAACATACGAAGAAGGCAAGCAACTGAAGGAATGGATGATGGTAAATGGCAGGAAGGACACCTATTATGCAGATGGGGAAAGGAAACCTGATTTCGATGTATGCATGCGGCTGGGCAGGGAAGGCCTTATGGATGTGTACCTGGCTGATATCGTGGGACTTGGATTCAGTCCGTGGAGGAACCTGATGCCATCACTGATAGCAACAGGCATGCTGACAAGTCCCCACGGATGGAGCACCATGATAAAGACCCATTACATCACCCACATATCTGCAGGCATGGGTAATGTATGTACCGTTGAAGGGGCAACCATAACTTCGGATGACATTGATCTTGGGAACTACCAGATCAAAGATGGAAAGATCACCGTCTCCGAAGATCCGGGGTTTGGAATGAAGTTGATAAATTTTACAAAAGTTTAAATACAGTCAGGAAGGGAAAGCATTTGCATGGACCTGCCACTGATTATGTAGTACAATGAAGTTCTGAAATAGATAGCTTTATGAGAAAGAGCACAGTTTTTATTCAAGCTATTGCCATGACAATTTTGCTTACAATCATGGCCTGCTCAAATTCACCGACTTTTGAATCCCTGCAGGTACATGGTGTTGCGGAGCCTGTGATTTCTCTGAACGGGGACTGGAAATTCACTATGGATCCGCCTGAAGCTTTCTGGGGAAATGAGATGGATTTTACCCAGTGGCCTGATATACAGGTCCCCGGTGAATGCCAGATGCAGGGATTTGCTATCAGGCATGACCAGCCTTACGTATATAAACGGGAACTTTTAATACCTGCAGATTTTGCCGGCAAACAAATTTTCCTGGTCTTCCATGGAGTATACAGTTATGCCAGGGTATGGGTGAACGGTGAATTCATAAGAGAGCATTATGGTGGGTTTACAAAATGGGATTGCGATATTACCAATCATGTCATCCCCGGTGAAAAATCCATTCTGGCCGTTGAAATCGTCGACAGGATTGATGATATCTCCTATGCCAGTGGATATGCCAAACACCAGATCGGGGGAATTTTGCGGGATGTGGAATTGTGTGCTTTACCTGCACTGAATTTCAGTAAGTATTATTTTGAAACAGAGCTTGACGAGGCCTTCCGGGATGCCGAACTAAAGATATTCTACGAGCTCAGCAGTCCATCAGATGCAAGTGTAAGTGTGGAGTTGTTTGATGCCGGGCAGAGATCCATGGCAAAATCAGTCCGGCAAGATGTGCCTCAAGTGGGACAGATATCCCTGAACCTGGAGGATCCGCTTAAATGGGATGCCGAACATCCCAACCTTTATACCCTTGTCACTTCCCTGTCCGATGGAGACGAAATGGTGCTGAGCCGGACTGATAAAGTGGGCTTCAGGGAAGTGCAGGTTGAA
>JAZGGT010000201.1:0-4556 GCA_036480555.1 Bacteroidales bacterium
GCTGCATTTGGGAGGAAGAATAGTTTCGGCGAAACGGTTCAGGTTGTAGAGATGCAATCTGAAGGCGGAGCATCAGGAGCTGTTCATGGTTCACTCCAGGCAGGTGCCCTGACATCTACCTTCACCGCCTCCCAGGGCTTGCTTTTAATGATCCCGAATATGTACAAGATATCCGGTGAATTATTGCCGGGCGTATTTCACGTATCAGCAAGGAGCCTTGCTGCACAGGCACTCTCCATCTTCGGTGATCACAGTGATGTGATGAGCACACGTCAGACCGGATTTGCCATGCTGGCGACCGGAAGTGTGCAGCAAATCATGGATATCGGAGGAATTGCCCACCTGGCAGCTATAAAATGCCGCATACCCTTCCTGCATTTTTTTGATGGTTTCAGGACCTCACATGAGGTGCAGAAAGTTGAGGCACCAAGTACCGAAGATATGGCCGGACTGGTTGATTATGAAGCACTCCAGAAATTCCGTGACAATGCTCTTAATCCTGAACATCCGGTGACAAGGGGGACTGCCCAGAACCCGGATATTTATTTCCAGTCAAGGGAAGCTATCAACCGGTTTTACGATGATGTGCCCGATATCGTCGAGGAGTATATGCAGAAGATCACTAAAATGACGGGACGTGAGTATCATCCATTCACTTATTACGGGGATCCGGATGCGGAAAATATCGTCATGGCCATAGGATCCGTCACGGAAACTATCAAGGAGACGATTGATTACCTGAATGACCAGGACAAAAAAGTCGGAATGATTACCGTACACCTGTACCGTCCCTTCAGTGCGAAATATTTCTTTAATGTGTTCCCAAAATCTGTGAAGCGGATTGCCATACTGGACCGCACCAAGGAACTGGGTGCAAACGGAGAGCCCCTCTACCTGGATGTGCGGGATCTGTTCTATGGTAAACCTGATGCCCCAATGATTATTGGCGGCAGGTACGGACTCAGCTCAAAGGATACCACACCGGCCATGATGATCTCTGTGTTTGATAACCTTGCTGCTGACCAACCCAGGAACAGGTTCACGGTCGGGATCACAGATGACGTTACGCATACATCCCTTCCCTTGCTTCCCGAGATCAGTGCCGTACCAAAAGGCACCTACGAAGCGAAGTTTTATGGGATTGGCGCTGACGGAACGGTTGGAGCCAACAAGAACAGCATCAAGATCATTGGTGAGTCTACTGACAAATTCTGCCAGGCCTATTTCGCCTATGATTCCAAGAAATCAGGAGGGATTACAATTTCAAACCTCCGTTTCGGTGACAAACCGATCCGTTCCATTTACCTGGTGGGTACTCCGGACTTTGTAGCCTGTCATGTTCCATCCTACCTGGATAAGTATGATATGCTGAAGGGACTGAAAAACGGAGGTACCTTCCTGCTGAATACCATATGGGACAATGAGGAAACCATCAAACGGCTTCCCAACAGCATGAAAAAACTCATGGCGGAGAATAATATCAGGTTCTTTGCCATCAATGCTACCAAGATTGCCGCGGAGATTGGCCTGGGAGGCAGGACCAACACCATTATGCAGTCGGCATTCTTCAAGATCTCGGAGGTTATCCCCTACACACAGTCGGTGGAAGAAATGCGTAAGTTCATTGTCAAGAGTTACGGGCGCAAGGGTGAAGATGTGGTGAATATGAATTTTGCAGCTGTTGACAGGGGAGGAGAGGTACATGAGATAAAGGTAGATCCTGCGTGGGCAAAACTCTCGCCAGAGAAGGTGGAGATTGGGGCTGATATACCTGATTTTGTTAAAAACGTGGCCCATCCGATCAACTCCCTCAGGGGAGATGACCTGCCGGTAAGTGCATTCCTTGGCAGGGAAGATGGTACATTCCCTCCAGGAACAACTCAATACGAAAAACGGGGAATTGCAACAAATGTACCCGAATGGCAACCTGAAGAATGCACCCAGTGCAACCAGTGTGCCTATGTTTGTCCGCATGCTGCCATCCGTCCATTCCTGTTCGATGACGAGGATCTGAAGAAAAAGCCCAGGGATTTGACGAGCGTTGCAATGAAGGGAAAGGTTTTTCAAGGATATGATTACAGGATACAGGTCTCTGTCCTTGACTGTACCGGCTGCGGTAACTGTGCCGATATTTGTCCTTCCAAAGTGAAGGCATTGATCATGAAGCCGCTCGGGTCTCAAACCGCGGAGATAGATAACTGGAATTACCTGAGTAAAAATGTGACTTACAAGGATACCGTAGTAGAGAAAAGCAAGTCTGTTAAGAACAGCCAGTTCTCACAACCATTGTTTGAGTTCTCAGGGGCCTGTGCCGGATGTGGTGAGACACCCTATGTGAAACTGATCACGCAATTGTTTGGTGACCGCATGATGATTGGCAATGCCACGGGTTGTTCATCCATTTATGGAGGATCTGCCCCATCAACACCCTATACGGTGAATGCTGAAGGCAAAGGTCCTGCCTGGGCAAACTCCCTGTTCGAAGACAATGCAGAGTATGGATTTGGCATGGCGCTGGGTGTTAGCAAGCTCAGAAAACGCATAGTCCTGCTTATGGAAGCTGCCTTGAAAAACGGACTGGCCCCAACAACAAAAGAAGCATTCTCGCAGTGGATTGAGAATAAGGATGACGCGGAGGGGTCAAGGGAGGCTTCTGACAAGGTCATAGCTGCATGCAAGAAGGAGAAAGATCCGGTGGCCAGGAAGATTATGGCGCTGGAACAGTACCTGATCAAGAAATCTGTCTGGCTGATCGGAGGTGACGGATGGGCTTATGATATTGGTTACGGCGGACTCGACCATGTGTTTGCTGCAGGAGAAGATGTGAATGTGCTGGTACTCGATACAGAAGTATATTCCAATACCGGTGGACAATCATCCAAGGCAACACCGACCGGGGCGGTTGCTAAATTTGCAGCTTCCGGTAAAAAAGTAAGGAAGAAAGACCTCGGTGTGATGGTTCTCAGCTATGGATACGTCTATGTTGCCCAGGTGGCCATGGGTGCCAGCCAGTCACAATTGTTCAGGGCTGTCAAGGAAGCGGAAGCATATCCCGGTCCATCCCTCATAATTGCCTACTCGACCTGTATCAACCATGGACTCAGGGCAGGCATGAATAAGGCCCAGGAGCAGATGAAACATGCGGTAGATTCGGGTTACTGGCAGTTATACCGTTACAATCCTTTGCTTGAGAAGGAAGGAAAGAATCCATTCCTGCTTGATTCAAAGGAACCGGATTGGTCATTGTTCCAGGGATTCCTGAGCTCGGAGGTCAGGTATACCTCCCTGAAAAAAGCCTTCCCGGAAGAGGCAGCGGAGCTTTTCAAAGCTGCCGAGGAAAATGCCAGGTGGAGATACGAGAGTTACAAGCGGATGGCTGCATTGGAATACACCGCCAAGGAATAGAAACTGTCTGATAGATTAGTATATTTAAACCGCAGGGATACCGATTCTTTGCGGTTTATTTTTATTATTTTTACAATTTAGAACGATTTTAAATTATTTATTTTGGGAAGGCTGCTATGCCTTGATTACGGGAAAAAGCGAGTGGGAATCGCGATGACGGACCCCCTCCAGATAATCGCCAGGGGTGTGGAAACAGTTGCGGCGCATGATATCAGGGAACATCTCAGGAAGATCATCGGGGGACTGGAACTTGATGCGCTGGTGGTTGGTTATCCGAAGACGATGAGAAATGAGCCGTCGGAAGCTGTCCGCTATATTGACCCGTTTTTGAAATGGTTCCGGAAGGAATTCCCGGATATCCCCGTAGTCAAGTATGACGAACGCTTCACGTCCAAAATGGCCGAGCGGTCGCTGATCGAGTCCGGGGTACCCAAGATGGCCCGGCGGGACAAATCCCTGGTGGACCAGATAAGTGCAGCTTTGATCCTGCAGTCTTTCCTGGATTCGGAAAAGAACAGGAAAGATCTGATTAAATGAATTTGAGGAGATGATTTATCCCATATATGTTTATGGTATGCCGGTCCTTCGCAAAGTAGCACAGGACATTGATGAGGACTACAAGGGACTTGCAGCCCTGATTGCCGATATGTACGAGACCTTGTACCAGGCGGACGGGATAGGCCTGGCGGCTCCCCAGGTCGGTAAATCCATCCGGCTGATCGTTATCGACGGCAGCCAGGTGGAAGAAGACGATGAGGAAAGGTCTGAGTTACATGACTTTAAAAAGATAATGATCAATCCACACATCATTGATGAAGAAGGGGAGGAGTGGGAATTCAATGAGGGATGCCTCAGCATCCCCAATATCAGGGAAGATGTAAAACGTAAACCTGTATTACGCCTGGAATACATGGATGAGAATTTCGATTTCCATGATGAAGAATTCTCTGGAATGAAGGCGCGGATACTACAGCATGAAATGGACCATGTGAACGGCATCCTCTTCACTGATCGCATATCACCTATCCGCAAACGCCTGCTGAATGCAAGGCTAAAAGCTATATCCAAGGGCAACACAGACGCTAAATACAAGATCCGGTTCCCAAAAAAATAATACGGCAAGTTAATTCTGTAAAAGGATATTATAAAAA
>JAZGGT010000202.1:0-2014 GCA_036480555.1 Bacteroidales bacterium
CGGGGAATTGAGAAATCCAATCCTTTGAAAAGAAGGGGCCTGGATCCGTACCTGAATTCAACATTCTGGAATTGGATATCATGGGTGATTTTTTTTATCCCAATGCCGGTTTTCTGGTTCTTTTCACCTGCCAGGTCAAGGATCTGGAAAAGCCTGTCTGCAGCGATAGTGGCATCGCGAATGGTCCTGTTCATACCAGTGAGGCTTCTGACTGGTCCCATCATATACCCCAGCATGGCATAAAATGACATTAGTTCACCCGGACTGAGCATGTTTTGCAGTACCCTGAGGGAGCCAATCCAAAGAAGCAGAATGGTGATCAGTCCGGAGAAAAAATCACCGGCCTCACTGACCCGAATGGAAATCAGTCCACCACGAAAATTCATCCGGATCAGATCGATAAAACCGGATTCTGCGTTGTTGTATGCGTAATCCTGGAGGTTGAATGCACGGACTGTCCGTTGGGCCCTGACGGTATCTACCAACTGGGACTCCAGATCGGCAGCTTTTTCCATGGTCCGTCGAAGGATTGATTTGTTCAACATGTCATAAACAATGTATATCCCCCCATAGACCGGGATCGCTAATCCGGCCAGCAAACATAATTGCCAGGATAAGAATGCCATGGCGGTAAAAGTCAGCAGTATGGTGATAAGGCTTACCACCAGGTCCACAATGGTATGGTTGATAAAAACGCGGATCTTTACCGCATCATTCATTCGTGAGAGTATTTCACCGGTTCTCATGCTGTCGAAGAAGCGTTGCGGAAGTGTAAGGAGGTGCCGGTAGTATCCCATCATCAGGCCACAATCGATCTGATGCCCGGTTTTCAAAAGGAAAAGGTTCTTGAAATAAGATGTGAGATTTCTGATAATCAACAGAATGATCATTGCACAGCTCATCAGGTTCAACAGGTTGATGTTCTGGTTGACCAGGACAAAATCCATGATCTTCTGCACATAAAGAGAGGTTGAGAGTCCCAGGAGGCTGTAAACAACCGCTCCCGCCAGTGCCTGCCGGATGATTTTCCTGAATGGCCTGGCCAGTTCAATGAATCGGCTCAAAACAGGGGTATCCTTTTTTGCCTTGCTGAAGGAAGCCGAGGGTGAGATAATGATCAGAACACCGGTCCAGATTCGCCGAAATGCTTCATGGGAGGTTGTTACGATAGTACCATGAGCCGGATCCATGTATTTGATGTGGTGTTTTCCACAGGTGACGAGCACCACGAAATGGCAGATCTGTTTTCTCATGATTACATGTGCTATGGAAGGTGTTGGAGCTCCTGGCAGGGCTTCAAAAGGGCCTTTTACACCCCGTGCAGTCAATCCCATTTCCTCAGCCGCTTCAATGATACCCATGACATTGGTGCCTGCCCTGTCAGTGGAGGCCATTTCCCTGACCCTGGACAGCGGAAGCTGCAGTCCATGGCAGGCTGCTATGGAGACAAGGCAGGCTGCACCGCAGTCAGCCTGGTCATGCTGGCGGATTTTTTTGATCTTGTTCACACTTACCGTTTAGGGACTGACCAACATCCTTTGACTGCTGATCGCCGGATCAAGCCAGTCATCAGCTTTATCGGTCAGTAATTGAAACAGTGACCGGGGAGCAATCAGACAACGTGCCTGGAAAGTCATGCCCTTGATAAGTTCCCCTTCATACCCGTTTTTCAGAACCAGTCTTTTTTCCTTAAAACGGCATTTTACCCTGAAAACGGCTTGCTGGTTGAGCCAGATGTAATCATTTGAAATTTCATATATTTCCGCTTTTACCATTCCCCATTCATGGGAAGGGAATGCATCTACCTGCATGATAACCTCCTGGCCGGTACTGAGATATGCGATATTTCTCGACTGCATATACATCTCTGCGATCAGCTTTGAATCCGGACTGATAATCCCTATGGTTTCACCTGCCTGAAGTACCGATCCCGGAAAGATCCCGGAGAACTCCTCCAGGCTGCCGCTGACGGGGGCGGTGATCATGGACCTTCGGATCTGTTCCTCTGTCTGCT
>JAZGGT010000203.1:0-4818 GCA_036480555.1 Bacteroidales bacterium
GGTCCGCCATAATGATTTGTTTTAAAATTAATAAGTCCTGGCTCCGAAGATAACGGTTCCGACCCTGATCATCGTGCTGCCTTCTTCAATGGCGATCTCATAATCCCCCGACATACCCATGGAGATCTGCCTGAAATGATCTGATCCTGCAAAATAAGCATTTTTTACCCTGGAAAAAACTTCCCCTAAGTAGCGGAACTCCGAACGGATCTTTTCCAGATCCTCTGTATAGGTAGCCATCCCCATGAGGCCATCTATGCGTATATTCCTCAGGACTGAAATCTCCTGTGAATCAAGCAGGCTGTTAAGCTCATCTTCAGAGAACCCGAACTTGCTTTCTTCATCGGCTATATAGACTTGCAGGAGAACGGGGATGACACGGCCGGTCTTATCGGCCTCCCTGTCGATGGCAAGCGCCAGTTTCAGGCTGTCCACACTGTGGATCATATCTACGAACCCTGCAATATACTTTACCTTATTGGTTTGCAGGTGCCCTATCATATGCCAGTCGATATCCCCGGGAAGGAGGGCTTGTTTTTCAATCAGTTCCTGGACCCGGTTCTCACCGAAGATCCTGTGTCCGGCTTCATAAACCTGCATGATATCCTCGACGGGTTTTCTTTTGGAGACCGCAATAATAGCCACATGACCGGGTATTTCCGCCCTTAATTTCCTGATATTTTCCTGAATACTCATTGATCCTGAATGTCAGTCCTCCAGCTTATGGATCACCAGTCCACTCCTCAGTTTGGGCTCAAACCAGGTAGTTTTCGGTGGCATGATATTATTGGTGTCGGCAATCTCCATCAACTGTTCCATGCTCACCGGGTAAAGGGCGAAGGCCGTTTTCATCTCTCCTGAATCCACCCTGCGTTCCAGCTCCTTCAGTCCCCGTATACCTCCCACAAAATCAATTCGTTTGGATTTCCTGAGGTCGGTTATATCCAGCAAAGGAGCCAATACATGTTCCGACAGCACGGTAACGTCGAGCTGGCCAATGGGATCACTGTCATCGTAGGTCCCATATTTTGCGGTAAGCGAATACCAGCTGCCTGACAGGTACAAGCCAAAATTATGCAGATCATTCGGCTTATGTATCTCCTTTCCCTTCTTTTCTATCTTAAAGGCAACCTCAAGTTTGCCGAGAAATTCCTCATCGCTCATCCCGTTCAAGTCTTGCACTACCCGGTTATAATCAATGATGGTTAATTGAGCTGCCGGAAAATGAACAGCCAGGAAATAGTTATATTCTTCCACACCCGTATGGGCAGGATTGGCCTGGGCCCGTTCCGTGCCTACCCCGGCTGCGGCTGCTGTCCGGTGATGACCGTCGGCCACATAGGTAAAAGGAATATCTGTAGCGAACAGGGTTTCCAGCCTGCTTATCAATTCCGGTTCACGGATCACCCACAGCTGGTGCCTTATCCCATCGGCTGCCACGAAATCATATTCAGGTGCCAGCCTGACCACATCACTTACGATCGCATCTATTTCGGCGTGATCCGGATAAGCAAAAAACACAGGTTCAGCATGAAAATTGGAAACCCTCACATGCTGTTTCCTGTCCTCTTCCTTATCCGGACGGGTCAATTCATGCTTCCTGATAACATTATCCTTGTAATCCTCAATGCTGGCACAGCCTACCAGTCCATACTGGGTCTTGCCATCCATGGTCTGGGCGTATACATACAGGAAAGCTGCTTCATCCTGGAAGAGTATGCCCTCCGAGATCATTTTTTCGAGGTTGGACTTTCCCGTCTGATATACCATGTCTGAGTGTGGATCCGTTTCCTGAGGAAGGTCTACTTCAGGCTTCACTACGTGCAGGAAAGAATACGGGTTTCCCTCTACCTCTTCCCTGGCCTCTTCGGAATTCAACACATCGTATGGGCGCGATGCGATCCTGGCAGCCAGTTCCTTCCCCGGCCTGAATCCTCTGAATGCTTTTAGTATGGCCATGATACCTGTTATTTATTTACCTGGAATGTTCTGTCTCCCTCTTCCAGGAATGCCACAATCTGATTGGCGGCGGCCACCCCGGCGTTGATGTTTGCTTCTGAGGTCTGGGCCCCCATTTTTTTAGGTGTAAAGAAACATCTGTCAGGATATGTATCCTTCAGCTCTGCAGCATTGTCCGGGGCAATATCCGAGACATACCTGAAATCCGGACGCCCTTCAAATACCTTCTCAAGGGATGCCTCATCAAGCACCTCTTTCCTGGCTGTATTTATAAGAACCGCACCTTCAGGCATGACAGAGAGCAGATCATGGTTGATGGACCCGCGGGTCTCAGCGGTGGCAGGGATATGCAGGGAGATATACTGGCAGGTCTCATAGAGAGCTTTTGCACTATCAAGGCAGGTCACTCCATCCCCCTCAATCACTTCCCTTTCGATATAGGGGTCAAAGGCATAAACCACCATACCAAATCCCTTCGCGATTTTTGCCACCAGCTTTCCCACATAGCCGTAGGCATGAATGCCCAGCGTTTTCCCGCTGAGCTCCGTGCCGGAAGTCCCATTTAACTGGTTCCTTGCCATATATACCATCATACCCAGGGCCAGTTCGGCTACTGCATTGGAATTCTGACCCGGTGTATTCATGGCTACAACGCCCTTTGCAGAAGCTGCTTCCAGGTCAATATTATCATATCCCGCCCCTGCCCTCACAACAATCTTCAGGTTGCCAGCGGCAGCAAGCACGTCACTGTCCACCTTGTCACTCCTGATGATCAGGGCATCTGCATCAGCCACGGCAGCCATCAGCTCATCCTGGCTGCCGTATTTTTCCAAAAGGTGAAATTCATACCCCGCTTTTTCGGTGATCTCTCTGATCTGGTTAACTGCCGCCGGGGCAAAGGGCTTAACCGTAGCTACTAATACTTTTGGCATGTCTATCCGTATTTATTTTTTCTCAAATTCCTTCATGGTATCAATAAGGGCTACAACGCTTTCCCTTGCCAGCGCATTGTAGGTAGATGCCCTGAAACCACCCACTGAACGGTGACCCTTGATACCAACCATACCGCGGCCACTTGCGAAAGCCAGGAAGTCGGCTTCCCTTTCCTTGTACTCATCTGTCATCACAAAGCAAATATTCATCAGGGACCTGTCTGCCTCATCCTCCACGGTACATTTAAACATGGGATTCCGGTCGATCTCATCATATAATAATGCAGCCTTCTCGACATTGATCTTCTCCATGGCACCTATTCCGCCTTTATCCTTCAGCCAGCGCAGGGTCTGCAGGGCAGCAAAAATAGGAACGACCGGCGGTGTATTGAACATGGATCCTTTATCAATATGTGTGCGGTAATCCATTATGGTTGGGATGGGTCGGTCGACCTGGCCCAGGATATCCTCACGGATAACGATAAAGGCAAGTCCCGATGGAGCCAGGTTCTTCTGTGCACCTCCGTATATGATCCCGTATTTGGACACATCCATGGGGCGGCTGAAAATATCAGAAGACATATCAGCCACAAGGGTCATGGGAACATCCAGGTCTTCCCTGATCTCGGTCCCGTATATGGTATTGTTCGTGGTTATATGGAAATAATCCGCATCGGCCGGCAGCTCATAGCCTTTGGGTATGTAACTGAAATTCCTGTCCTTCGAAGAAGCTACTTCAATGGCTTCACCAAAAAGGGCTGCTTCCTTCAGGGCTTTGGATGCCCAGGATCCGGTATTAAGGTAAGCGGCTTTTTTTTGCATGAGGTTATAGGGGACCATACAAAACTGCATGCTGGCTCCTCCACCCAAAAACAGGATATGGTAACCTTGCGGGACTTCCAGCAGTTCCCTGATGAGGGACTGTGCTTCTTCCATGATGGCCATGAACTCCTTGCTCCTGTGCGATATCTCCATCACCGACAATCCTATACCATCCAGGTCAAGTATCCCCTTGGCCGTGTTCTCAATGGTGTAGGCCGGCAGGATGGATGGCCCGGCATAAAAGTTGTGCTTTTTCATAATATTCTCATTTAAAATTGGTTACATTCATTTACTCTGGTCTGCCAATGCAGCGATAAATTTCATAAAAAATACCCAGAAATAAAGGAGTTGTTTATAAGTTTTTATATTAGTCAGGGCTAGTTTCAAGTGCCTCCAGGTGCTTGTTCTTTAAGATGGGTATGACCCGGGTCAGGTCAAAGGTATGGCAGTAAGGGATCACGTCATCCAGCTTGTTCTTGCGTAAGCGGGTCCGCTGGGCTACCTTGTCTATATAATGCATCAGATCATTTCTTGCCTGACCGTACAGGTCTATGGCTGCATTTGTTGAATCACAGATGGTTTCAAATTCCCCGCTCGAGATCAGTTCCCCTCCCATGGCCCCCGCAAAGAGGGTATCCTCAAGGTTGAATTTGTTTTTCCAGCCGGCACAGAGGAATATTACATCTCTCTGCTGCTTTATGATCCAGTCTTTCAGTGAAGTAAAATTAAGGTAGGCCCCGATCAGCACCTGATTGCAATCTTTGGCCACATGTATGGCCTGGGTACCGTTGGTGGTGGAATATACGATCTTTTTCCGGGCGACTTTTTCCCTGGTAAAATTATAAGGTGAATTCCCAAAATCGGCAAAATCCCGGATCAGGCCATCCCTCTCAGCCGCCACCATAAAACCTTTCTCCTTAAAGGCCCTGGCCGCTTCAAGGGTACCTACCGGAATGATCCGGTCTACCCCGTTCTCAAAGGCGGTCACGATGGCAGATGTGGCGCGAAGTATATCAACGATAACAGCAATGGCTTCCGGATTCCTGAAGTCAGGGAAAAGGGCAGGCGAGAAACAAACCTCTATATTTTTCTTTTTCCCTATCAT
>JAZGGT010000204.1:0-2263 GCA_036480555.1 Bacteroidales bacterium
GGTGTAATTACGCATTCTCAGGAACCCAGCCCCAGAGGTGGCGTGATGCACTTAAACAGCTTCCATTTTTTGCGCACATAACGACGCATGCCTCAGAAATGACACAGTTCGCAGACATTGTATTACCAGCTGCATTTCCTACTACTGAGAAATGGAGTTACCTGAAAACGGGGGGGAATCTTCATGGAGAAGTTACCATTCAGCAACCCCTTTCAACAAAATTGTTTGATGTGAAAGGAGATGAAAATGAAATTCCGTTTCTCCTTGCCAAAAAACTTTCGGATAAAGGATTCACCAATTTGTATGATTATTATACAACGGAATTTGCAGATCCGGAAACAGCAAGTGCACCTACTGATGAAGCCGAATTTGCTGAATATGCGACCAAATATTTTACAAAACCGGCTTATGATACCCTGGCCGGAGGGTGGACTGAATTACTTCAAAAGGGAGTTTTCACAAAAGGCCCCAAGACTTTCCAGTCAAAGTGGGGAGGTAATTTCGGCACCAAAACAGGAAAATTTGAGTTTTATAGTGAAACACTTAAAGAGGCACTCGAAGGTCACGCAACCAAACACAGCACAACGGTTGACAATGTCCTGCAGGTATGTAATTATGATGCACAGGGTGAACTGGCCTTCGTGCCACATTATGAAGCACCACTTCGCCATGGAACCAAAGCAGAATATCCTTATGATTTTGTTGATCTCAAATCAAGATTTAATCGCGAAGGAAGAAGTCAGAATCTTCCCTGGTATTATCAGTTCAAAAAACTTGATCCCGGAGATCAAAACTGGGAAGACAGCATTAAGATCAATCCCTCTGATGCTGCAACACTTGGTATTGCTGACGGGGATACAGTGCTAGTAACCTCCATGACCGGAAGCCTTACGACGATAGCAAGGTTATGGGAAGGAATCCGGCCCGGCACTGTCGGTAAATACTATGGGGGAGGACATTGGGCTTACGGCAGATTTGCCAGTGATTATGCAAACCTTACGGAAACCGGCGGGAATAATAATGAAGTGATGCCCGATGATTACGACAGGTTATCAGGATCAACCGCCCGAAACGGGGGATTCGTCGGAGTGAAGATTGTAAAAGTATAGTAATTAAATCTTGAAAATTTAAAATCATGGCAAAATACGGAATGGCAATTGATCTGGACACGTGCGTAGGCTGCGGAGCCTGTGCACTGGCCTGTAAAACTGAAAACAATACTGAATATGAACAAAACGGCGAAAAATATAACTGGGCCGATTTCCTGACATTTACAGAAGGTAAATTCTCTGACGGGGATGTTACCTTCAAGGTGTATCCGGTTCTCTGTAATCATTGCTCGGATGCACCCTGTGTGGCTGGCTGTCCGGTTACACCCACGTCATTGTACAAGACAGATGATGGAATTACGATGCATAATGCTGAAAGGTGTATCGGATGCCAGTTGTGCCAGGATAATTGTCCTTACAGCACCAAAGATGTGGATGCTGATTCCGCACAGTATTCAGTTATTTCTTATAATCCGGGGGATACTACACAAACATTTTATGAGGACACAACTTCGCTGATAGCCGGGGGGACATCGAATCCAGCGGAAACAGTTACTCTTGCGGGCATCACTCCGCCTGATAAACACGACTATCCACATCTGGATTACACTGCTGTGCGAGCTGGTAAAATTGTTGAGAAATGCATATTCTGTGATCACCGGTTGAAAGACGGGCTTGAGCCGTATTGTGTTGTCTCATGTCCCACTGGTGCAAGAATATTTGGTGATCTGGATGATTCAGGCAGTGACGTAAGTTTAGCAATTGCTGCCGGTTCTGCAAGATTGAAGGATAATTCAGGTGAATTTTTAGGCTCAGGAGAGACCGGCACTGATCCTAATGTATTTTACCTTGGAGGTGGGGTACCCGTACGCGTTACGTCTAAAAAGGAAGAACCCGAATTTTCAATATCAGTTTATCCTAATCCGGCATCTGAAAATACCATGATTGAGTTTTATCTGGAGGAGCAGTCGGATGTTTCGATTTCACTTTATGATGTTGGTGGTAAGTTAGTGAAACAGATTCTCAAGGACATACCTAAACTACCCGGGATTAATAGGGTGGAATTGAAAGTAACGGATATAAAATCCGGCACTTACATTATCCGGCTGACATCAGAGGAATATGTCAGTACTGTGAATCTTGTAGTTGCAAGATAGCACCCATCTGTTGGCTGACATTTTATTATAATCTTTGATTCCATCGAAAAAGGAGGC
>JAZGGT010000205.1:0-10795 GCA_036480555.1 Bacteroidales bacterium
TGGGAGAAGATTATCTATCAATGCGGATACAGGTTGATCAGGCAACAATAATTGCCAAAAGTCTGTACCAGGTAAGTGGAGAAATAATATCCCTGCCGGGAGAGATTGATATTAATTTTTGTATTAAATCTGACTCCGGTAGCTATCTTTTAAAAATCAGCAGGCCGGAAGCAGATGTCGAATTCATTGAGTTTCAACAAGGATTGCTTGACCATGTGGCCAAAACCAATGCCAGCATTAATGTACCAGTTGCCTTTCCTGACCAGGATGGGAATTTTATCAGTGAAATAACAGACGAATCAGGCAATGCCCGTAAAGTCAGGTTGTTATCATGGATAGAAGGCAGGATATGGTCCTCAGTAAATCCCATCACAAACAATCTTTTATACAGTTTAGGAGAACAAGGCGGAAGGCTTACAAAGGCTCTTCAGGGTTTTGATCATTCAAAGGCAAACCGAAAGGTTGAATGGGATGTGGCCCAGGCCCACTGGACCTATGAATATTCGCATTTATTTACCGGAAATCATCAGGAGATTGTTCAATATTTTCAGCAGCAATACAAAGCTATTCAGGATGAATATCACCATTTCAGGAAGGGTGTAGTACACAATGATGCCAATGACAATAATATAATTGTAACAAATGATTTACGTGAGCCGGAAGTAAAATCCATCATTGATTATGGAGATTCTGTTTATACACAGATAATCAATGATCTGGCCATTGCTATCGCCTATGCGGTAATGAATAAACCAGATCCATTGAGTGCTGCCCTGCCAATAGTTGAGGGATATAACAGCCAATTTCCATTGTTGGAAAAAGAACTTGAATTTTTGTATTACCTGGTAGCTATGCGCCTGGTAATCAGCATAACCAAATCCGCTATCAACAAGCAAAAGGAGCCCGACAATGAGTACTTATTGATCAGTGAAACACCAGCATGGGAGCTATTGGAAAAATGGGTACAGATCAATGCAGACTATGCATATTACAGCTTCAGAAGTGCCTGTGCTTACCCCCCTCATCCCAATGAAACCGGTTTTGCAAACTGGGCCGTAAACAATACGTGTAAATTATCATCCCTCTTCCCTACCACAGGGAAAGAAAAGGTCTACCCTTTAGACTTGAGTGTTTCAAGCAGATGGATAGGCCAGGAATCTGAATTCAATGACCTGGACTATGTTCAATTTAAGATAAGCAAACTCCAGGATCAGGTACCAGATAAAATCATTGCCGGAGGTTACCTGGAACCACGCCCGATGTACACTACTCCTGCCTATGATAAATTGGGAAACAACGGTACGGAAAGCAGGACAATACACCTGGGGATTGATATTTGGTTACCTGCGCAAACACCTGTTCATGCGCTGTTTGATGGTATTGTGGTAACGGCAGTTAATGACATTGGGGATAAAGAATATGGCGGATTGATCATTATTAAACACCTTGTAGATGATCTTGAATTTTTTACTCTTTACGGCCATCTGTCCATCGCAAGCATTGAAGCAAAAGAAATCGGTCAAAAAATTGAAAAAGGAGATTGTATAGGCTATCTCGGAAATTATCCTGAAAATGGAAACTGGGCAACGCACCTGCATTTTCAAATAATGCTTGCTCAATTAAATTATGTCGATGATTTTCCCGGTGTTGCATACCCCCAGGAATTGAATGTCTGGAAAAGCATCTGCCCTGATCCCAACCTGATATTCGGTAATCCAAATCTTAAAACCCAGGACCCGGGAAATGAATCCGTAATCATTTCATCCAGGAAAAAACACCTTGGCAAAAGCCTGAGCTTATCATATAGAGAGCCTCTGAATATAGCCAGAGGGTCAGGTATATATCTGATAGATAATCTGGGCAGAAAATACCTGGATACGGTCAACAATGTGGCCCATGTAGGCCATGAACATCTGAAAATAGTTAAGGCTGGCCAGCAGCAAATGGCCGTGCTCAATACCAATACCCGTTATTTACATTCAGAAATTACCGAATTTGCAAAGGAATTACTGGGTACCTTTCCCGGGGAATTATCGGTTGTTCATGTTGTGAATTCTGGCAGTGAAGCCAATGAACTGGCACTGCGCATGACCCGCACCCTCACGCAGCAAAAAGATATGATCGTTGTTGAAGTCGGTTATCATGGGAATACGGGCGGGTGTATTGATATCAGCTCTTATAAATTTGATGGCAGGGGAGGCAGTGGTGCACCACAACATACACATGTTGTTCCACTGCCTGACGAATTCAGGGGCAAATACCAGGGAGAGAATACCGGTCCCCTGTATGCCAAGCACATTGAGGAACAAATCGATAGTATTCAAGGGGAAGGAAGAAATGTTGCTGGCTTTATCTGCGAAAGTATTATCAGTTGTGCAGGACAAATTGAGCTTCCTGCCGATTACCTGAAGCTTGCCTATGAATCGGTAAGAAATGCAGGTGGCATTTGCATTGCAGACGAAGTTCAGACAGGATGCGGACGTGTCGGGAGTAAATTCTGGGGCTTTCAGCTCTATGATGTCATCTCCGATATTGTCACCATCGGCAAACCAATTGGTAACGGACATCCCCTGGCTGCAGTGGTTTGTACGCAAAAAGTAGCAGATGCCTTTGCAAATGGTATGGAATACTTCAATACTTTTGGCGGCAACCCGGTTTCATGCGCAATTGGCAGAGAGGTTTTAAGCGTAATAAAGGATGAAAACCTGCAGGAAAACGCATTAAGGATTGGAAATTATCTAAAATCGCAGCTTGAAGAACTGCAAAAAGATTTCCCCCTTATCGGGAATATTAGAGGGCAGGGATTGTTTCTTGGAGTCGAAATATGTGATCAATATAAAAATCCGCTGACCGAAATGGCAGCTTACCTGGTAAACAGGATGAAGGATTTGGGAATATTAATGAGTACAGACGGCAGGGATAACAATGTGCTTAAAATAAAACCCCCGATGATTTTTTCAAAAGACAACGCAGATCAGCTGCTTTCTGGTTTGAGAACCATTTTTAATGAAGATTTTATGAGACAATAATCTTGACCATGATGTCTTATCGATTATATGTCATCTCATATAACTTATTGATTGTCTTCCAGTTTCTTGTTGTTGCTTCCACCTGTAATGCTTTTTCAAATGCATTGTTATTCATCACCGCCCTGCCATACCCCTCCGGATAATAAAGGAAGATTATTTTTTCATCGTGTATAAACTCTTCATTATGTCGTTTTAATTCCTGGAGTTTCCTGGCCAGGTCTGCCCGGGGGAGATTAAATAGGAAGGTAACATAGAGCCTGTCTTCTGCTGTTCCGGGATCCCGGGTAAATGGATTGTTGTGGATTATGTGCATCAATTCCCGGGGGTCCAATACAAGGGTGGGGACTTCAAATCCATATTTATCCTGCAATTTTTGTTTGATCTTCTGGGCTAACTGCCCAGGATTTCCATCAGTGCTTCTAAAAACAATGTTCCCACTCTGGATATAGGTGTGGATCCCCTCCCATCCCAATTCGTCCAGGTGGGCTTTCAGGTCTGTCATACGGATCTTCTTTTGGCCGCTTACATTGATGCCTCTGAGCAAAGCAATATAAGGTTTCATTTTTCAGTGGTTTTGGTAATCAGCAAATAAAAATATGTAAAATTCCTATGAGACCCGCAACCTTAGTACCTTTAGGTGCATCTATATTTAAATCACTTTCCCATGCGCATTATTGTACTGACTCTTGCCTTCCTTACCATACTCAGCGTATCCTGTGAGAAGAAAAAATCCAGCCGTGAAGGAGGGATACAAATCTACCTGCTATCTGATTATGAATCTTATCAACCTTCCATGCGGATTAATGAAGGGACTGTCCTGCGGGAGAAGGAACCACTGATCAGGTATACTGATATCCTGTCGTATGATGCACGTAATTACTCCTTTAAAATCACTAATTCCGCCCAGGATATCCTGAAAGATAAGGAACTCAATCTTCATTCCAGGGCTTTTGTACTGGTAGCCAACCATGAAAACATCTATACCGGCTATTTCTGGGCTTCTTACTCCTCTTCCATATGCCCCTGGCTTACCATCGATCCAATACATGCCCAATACGCCGGAGAACTCACGGTACAGCTGGGCTATCCCGGACTGATGGAAGGTATGAGTATTCCTGACCGAAGGAATGATGGACGCATTCTCAGCATCCTGCGGCATGACCGGAAACTTATAGAATAGTGGATAGTGGATTTTCCGTATATTTGCCAAAATTTTCTAAATGTATAAAGGGATCATCCGTCCGCTGCTTTTCTTGCTGAGACCGGAAACCGTTCATCATCTCGTGGTTGCCCTTATAAAGTTCTTCTTTGCAATTCCTTTTGTTAAGCCACTTGTCAGGGCCATATATACCACCGGGGATGTGAAGTTGCACAGAGAGGTATTCGGACTTACTTTCGAGAATCCTGTCGGACTCGCAGCAGGTTTTGATAAAAATGCCACCTTTTACAGGCAGTTTGCCGCCTTTGGTTTTTCTTTTGTAGAGGTGGGAACAGCTACTCCTGTCGGACAGCCGGGCAATCCAAGGCCACGATCTTTTCGCCTGCCGGCAGACAAGGCACTGATCAACAGGATGGGATTTAATAACCATGGTGCCAGGACGATTGCTGAAAGACTTGGCAAAGGCCGGACAAACATGATAGTTGGAGGTAACATCGGTAAAAATACCACCACGCCAAATGAATCAGCCGTAGAAGATTATGCAGACGCCTTCCTCGCCCTGTATGATTACGTGGATTATTTCGTGGTCAACGTGAGTTGTCCCAATATAAGTGATTTAAGCCACTTACAGGACCGCGATCAGCTGTCGGGTATCTTCTCTCGGCTTTCATCAATTCGTGCAGGAATGGTACGAAAAAAGCCAATCCTTGTAAAGATTTCTCCGGACCTCAACTGGGAGCAGATAGATGATGTACTTGAACTGGTGGATGAATTCAATATGGATGGCATTGTAGCTACCAATACTACCATTACCAGAGCGGGACTTTCAACAGATCCGGAAACAATTGAAAGAATAGGTAGCGGTGGACTGAGCGGAAAGCCAGTCAGGGAACGCTCAACGGAAATAATCCGGTACATTTCTGAAAAGACCGGTGGCAAACTTCCCATCATCGGTGTAGGAGGAATCTTGAGTGCTGATGATGCATTGGAGAAACTAAGGGCAGGGGCCTCGCTTGTGCAGGTTTATACAGGATTTGTATATGAAGGACCGGGGCTGGTTAAGAGAATTAATGAAGCCGTACTTCGAAATTAAGTTTCGGCATCATATTCCCTGAACGTCCTGTCCGTATAAAACACGATCACACGTTCAATCTCATGTCTTTTTAGAACTTTACCTTCCTCTTTCTCTGGTTTCTTAATATTCAGGCTAACAGGTTTTCTTTCAATTTTCTCCACAGTGTCAAGGGATTGCATCTCATTTGTAGCCTCAAACAAGTCTTGTGAAGGCGATTTTCTCTTATACATTTCTCCTAAGCCGGTAATTAGCCAGTCTCCATTGATTTCAGGAAAGGCGACAAGGATCTTCTGGATAAAATCGAAACCAGGTTTATTTCTTCCAGAGAGTACATGGGAAACACTTGAGCGCTGAACACCGATCCTGTCAGCAAACTGTGAAGAGCTAATTCTTTCTTTAGTTAATATTTCCTGTATTTGGTCCTGCATAATTGTATTTACAAATGTAATAATTATATCGATTACATGTGTAAACTAATATCAGAATATGCAATTCACAAATGTCACAGTGATATTTTTTGACTAAACAGGAGATTTTTGACATAATTCCGTATTTCTTACATGATTTTGCTGAAATATTACTTAAAAAGTGCTTTTAAACAAGAAAATAGCCTTATCTGACCTAAAAACACTCTGTCAGGGGCTAAAATCAGTATTAAACATCTCAAAATATAGTTCATATAATCAACATAAGTTACTGAGTTTTAATTAATTAATGTTGACATAGTACACTGAATAAGGGCTCCGCATACATTTGTAAACTATTTCTTCGTTTATCACTTCAAGTAAACTCAATAAATTACTGGTTAAGAGTATATTAAATAATAATTTAGGGATCGATGAAATACACTGGAAATTGTCTATGGAGAACCATAACAGAACCCTTGGATTTGTATAGATATGTAACAAATATTAATGTCATTTTGTCACCTGGGTTGACATATGTAACTAGACAATATCAACAGTTGTCTTCTAAAAGTTTCGCATGAGTCATAATAAGGCTTACCACTAAATTTTTTGATATTTACAGACAGAGGCGCGATATAATTAAAATATTCGATTCTCGCGGGTTTAATAAGATTCAAATCTCTTCCCTTCTACCCTGCTGAATTTGATTTTTGTCCCCGATTTGATTTTACTACATTTATGAATTCATCAGTATTTTCAAGAAAATGAAAAAAATCCAGCTGCACTGGCAGATACTTATTGGTTTAATCCTTGCAATTATCTATGGTATCATCTTTCCAACCTCCTATCAGATACAGGAGAATTCAATAAATATCCTTACTAGAGCAAATATTGAATCCTCTGTCACTGAAAAAGTTGCTCCTCTTGCCGGTATTAAATATGATACCAGGAATGCATTCAGGGAGGCAGCAATTGAAGTTTTAGGTGAAGAATTGTTTGAACAACACGAGGTGATCCTTTATGAGGCTGCCTATTATAATAAGGCCATCAATGCTGTAGGCTGGATGGGAGTGATCTTTCTTAGAGCACTGAAAATGATTATTATCCCACTGATCCTTAGTTCCTTAATATCTGGTGTTACCAATATAGGAACAGGAGAGAACTTAGGAAGGCTAGGGTTGAAAACAATGAGTTACTATGTGCTGACCAGTACTTTTGCCATTATTACGGGACTTTTCTTCGTGAATATCATCAAGCCTGGTATAGGAGCGGATCTGAATTTTAGTCAAAAAGTTGAGGGTCTTGTGGAAAGTCAGCGTAGTCTGGGACAAATACTGATCGAGATTATACCTACCAATATCTTCCAGTCTTTCAACAACAACGACATGCTATCGATCATATTTTTCGCTGTGATCTTTGGATTTTTTATCACAAGGATCAGTGATCCGCATCGCAAATTTTTAAAAAAGGCCTTCAATGCCATTTTTGAGGTAATGATGAAGATTACGCTGTTCGTGATCAGATTCACCCCGTTCGGTGTTTTCGGCATTGTTGCCAAGGTGATAGCTGATCAGGATGACCTGGCCAACCTGGGTGCCAGGATGGGTCTCTACATGGGAACTGTGATCCTGGCCTTGCTGATCCATTTCCTGCTGACCCTGCCACTGCTTGTAAAACTTGTTGGGAAAGCCAGTCCATACCGGCATCTGCTGAATATGTCCACCCCCCTTCTCACAGCTTTTTCAACTTCCTCGTCCGGTGCAACATTACCCCTTACATTGAAGGCAGTTGAACAAAATTCCGGGGTTTCCAATAAGATCAGCAGCTTTACCCTGCCACTCGGGGCTACGATTAATATGGACGGCACAGCTTTGTATGAGTGCGTGGCCGCCATTTTCATCGCCCAGGCTTACGGGGTAGATCTCTCATTTATCCAACAGTTGATCATCATCGTTACTGCCCTGCTGGCATCCATTGGTGCAGCTGCGATTCCCATGGCGGGACTGGTAATGATCACGGTGATACTGACGGCAGTGGGACTTCCCCTCGAAGGTGTTGGACTGATACTGGCGGTGGACAGGATACTGGATATGTTCCGAACCGCAACCAATGTATGGAGTGACAGTTGCGGGGCCGTCATCATCGCCAAATCTGAAGGAGAGAGATTAAATGTTTAGACAAGTGCGTCATGCAGGATCTCTGCCGGATGAAGGGCCCTGCGTCCTGTCCCGTCTTTGATCTGATGCCTGCAGCTTGTTCCCGGAGCAGCAATCATCACTCCTTCCACTGTTTTCCTTATGGCAGGGAAAAGTACGAGTTCACCCACTTTCATGGATAGGTCATAATGTTCCTTCTCATAACCAAATGAACCGGCCATGCCACAACATCCGGAGGGAATTTCTTCGACGGTATATCCGGAAGGCCACGATAGGACCTTTAATGTGGATACGGTGGTGGATACGGCTTTCTGCTGACAGTGTCCATGCAGTTTGATATGCCTTTTAACCTTGGTAAACCTGTCTTCCGGGATCAATCCCCTGTCTATTTCACGATCAAGGAATTCTTCCAGGGTCAGGGTATGGGCCGCCATTTTCCTGGCATCTGCTGCCAGCTCCCTGCCTACCAGTTCAGGGTATTCATCCCGAAATCCAAGGATGGCAGAGGGCTCCAGTCCGACCAGGGGAACATCCTGGCTTACCAGTTCTGAAATAACCCTGACATTGTGTTCGGCAATATTCCTGGCTTTCCTGAGGAGGCCTTTGCTGAGAAATGTACGTCCGCTCACTCCATGAGGGGTCGTCACTACCTGGTAGCCAAGCCTCTGCAAAAGCCTGATGGCCTTAATTCCGACTTCTGTATCATTGTAGTTGGTAAATTCATCCACAAAAAAACAGAGCTTCCCGTTGACCTGCTCTATTTCGCCGTTCAACCGCTCAAGGTTCTGCCTGATCCACTTTCTCAATGTTTTTCTATTCAGGACGGGGATACTCCTGGCGATGGCAAATCCCAGTATTTTTTTAAGCAACCTCGATAATATCTTCTGGGTGATAAAAAAATTAAACAACCCGGGTATGGCCATCCCCAGCTTCTGTATGCCCGCGATATTGGCGATGATCCATGTCCTGACCGGAATCCGGTGAAGATCGTAATACTGCTGTAAGAACTCTGCTTTCATCTTGGCCATATCCACATTCGAAGGGCATTCCGATTTACAGCCCTTACAGGAAAGGCAAAGGTCAAGTACCTCATATATTTCCCGGTGATCGAAGGGGTTGTTCTTCTGGGAGTTGGTGAGGAATTCCCGGAGGATATTGGCACGCGCCCGGGTGGTAGTCTGCTCATCGCGGGTAGCCATAAAACTGGGACACATAGTACCCCCAATGAGGGCTGATTTACGACAATCGCCTGATCCGTTACATTTCTCGGCCATCCGCAGTATCCCGCCACTCTCAGAGAAATCAAAAACGGTTTGTATTTCCTGGATTGGTTTCCCGGGCATATACCTGAGAGAAGAGTCCATCGGCGGTGTATCAATGATCTTCCCCGCATTGAAAACATTGTCCGGGTCCCAGGTATGCTTTATTTCTTTCAGTAAGTCATAGTTTGCCTCTCCGATAACGATGGGTATGAATTCTCCCCTCACTCTTCCGTCCCCATGTTCCCCGCTAAGAGATCCGCGGTATTTCCTTGTCAGCTTGGCTGTATCCCTGGCAATACCCCTGAATTTCCTGACATCATCTGGATCTTTCAGGTTCAGCACGGGGCGTATATGCAACTCTCCGACTGAAATATGTGCATGATAAACACATTCAAGTTCATAGGACTTCAGTATTATATTAAAGTCTTCAATGAAATCTTCCAGTACATTAACATTCACTGAGTTATCCTCGATGACAGAAACCGGTTTTGCATCTCCGGGTAAGTTGGCCATGATACCAAGCCCGGCTTTCCTGAGGGACCAGACCCGATGGATATCATGTCCAGTAACCAACGGAAAATGATATCCCAGGCCTTCCTTTTGCATGGCTGATTCCAGCTCTTTGTGGACCTTTCTGATATCATCCATACTATCCCTGGCAAATTCTATGATCAGGATGGCACCCGGATCCCCTTTCAGGAAAAAGCGGTTTCTTGATTGAGTGATATTTTCACGTGTCAGGTCAAGAATGGTCTTGTCCATCAGTTCAACTGCATCCGGATTAAAACCGAGGGCGATAAGGTTTCCCTTGATGGCATTCGCGACTTTATCAAAATGTACGCATACCAGGGCTATTTCATCAGGAGGCACTGGTACAAGGTTCAGTTTAACCTCTGTAACAAAGGCCAGGGTCCCTTCTGATCCCGCAATAAGTTTACAGAAGTTGAACGGTTCTGTTTTCCTGGAAAAAGGATCTGTGTCCAATAAAGTGTCTATGGCATAGCCGGTGTTCCTGCGGATCAGGGAAGGATCAGGAAATTCGGTACGGATCTGTTTCCTCAATTTTTCATCGGAGAGGATCTCATGGATCTGCCTGTAGAGCCGGCTTTCCAGATTTCCCCCCATCAGCTTTCGCTCAAAACCTTCCCTGTAAAGTGACCTGAATTCCGCCTCGGAGCCATCTGCGAGTATGGCCCTGGCCTCCAGCAGGTGATCACGTGTGCTTCCATAAATCAATGAATGTGATCCGCTTGAATTATTTCCAACCATACCGCCGATCATGCACCTGTTGGAGGTGGAAGTTTCAGGAGCAAAGAAAAGACCAGCGGACGCAAGGAACTGGTTGAGTTCATCGAGCACCACCCCGGGTTCCACCCTGACCCATTGT
The DNA here is from genome assembly GCA_036480555.1 of Bacteroidales bacterium. Lineage (GTDB taxonomy): Bacteria > Bacteroidota > Bacteroidia > Bacteroidales > SM23-62 > SM23-62. Next base: position 10,476 of record JAZGGT010000205.1, read on the forward strand.
TCGTTTGCATTAAATTCCAGGATCTGGTTCATATACCTGGAGATATCAACCACCAATCCACGCCCTACCACCTGTCCCGCAAGGGATGTCCCGGCACCGCGTGGAATGACAGTCATACAATTGGCCGATGCGAAGTTTATCACTTTCTTGATATCCTCAGCATTCCTCGGCCTGATCACAGCCAGGGGTATTTCCCGGTAAACCGATGCATCGGTGGCATACATCAGTCGCATGGAAAAATCTGTATAAAGATCTCCTTCAAGCTGGGAAGCGAGCATTTTCAGATCCCGCTCTGCTGCGTTATTCTGATGAGAGGTCAT
>JAZGGT010000206.1:0-2567 GCA_036480555.1 Bacteroidales bacterium
ATTCGGGCTACGTGCCCAGCCACGAACGGCATAATTGTCAGCGGCAACTCTAATGGTATTTGGCGTTCCGTCTGTCATCACTCCGGGATTGATAATACCGCCGCCATCAGCAAGTGAGTTCCGCATCGGATTTCCGAGATCATTGTTACCTACAGTTTCCTCATACAGTCCGGTTCCCATACCATACCAGAGGTCTACCGAGAAAAGGTCTCCACCTTGCTGCCAGTCGAACAGGAAGTCCAGCGAAAGGTTTTTGTAGCGCAGCGTATTGTTCAAGCCGCCGTGCCAGTCCGGGGTCATGTTCCCGATTACAATATCAGATGTCGGTGTCAGCTGATAATGGCCGTTCGATTTGACAATTGCTTGTCCATTGTCGTGATAAACATAGTCAGTGCCCTGGATGGTACCGTACGGTTCATCGACACGGGCATTCACAGAAACACCTCCCTGCAGTCCACCATCTAGTTGAAGGTTCTCGATATCACCAAACAGTCTTGTTACCGTATTTACATTCTTTGTCCAGTTCAATGTTATATCCCATGAGAAATCAGTAGATTTGACGGCTGTGCCTGCCAGTGTAATTTCTATACCCTTGTTTTCCATATCCCCGGCATTATAGATCCGGTCAGTATAACCAGTAGCATAGGACAAGGCAACCGGCATGATCTGGTTAATCGATGTAGTCTGGTATACAGCCAGGTCAAGCCTTAACCTGTTCATGAACACATTTAAATCAATGCCGGCTTCAAGGCTCTTTGTCCTTTCCTCCTTCAGCTCAGGATTTCTTTTCCTGCTGGATACTGAAGCAATCGAAGCGCCACCAAAAGGTGCGGCAGGAATATAAACATCGCGCAGATATCCCCATTGGCCTCCATTACCTACCTCAGCATAATTCAGCCTCAGTTTACCATAACTCAGCCAGCCTGCACTGATCAATTCGGAGAACAGGAAACTACCGGAAATCGATGGATAGCCATAGGTCCTGCTATCGGATGGCAGGGTGGATGACTGGTCTATCCGGTAGGTACCATCCAAGAATATCATATTGGCGAATGCCAATGAAAGACCGCCAAAGTAACCGTTCACTCCTACTTCCCGGAAGTTTTCTTCAGGAGGCAGCATCGGGCTGGCGCTTACTCCAAGGGCATAAACATCGGGTACACTCAATCCGCCGTTTGTTGAAGCAAAAACACGATCGTCTTTCCTCCGGCTAATATTGGTGCCGATGAATGCAACAAGATTGATGCTCTCAGTCAGGTCTCTGCTGAATTTCATAATGGCATCAAAATTAACTTCAATGAAATCCTTTGTATATCTGGAATATCCTGAAGTAACATCAGGCCTGTCCACACCCAGTTCGCCGGAAACAGATCCTACGGCTTTTCTTTCTTCCTGCAGATATCCATAATTATCCACAGAAACACGTCCCATGAAAGTAAGCCAGGGAGCTATAGCATAATCTACCTGTGCGTATCCAATGAGACGTCTCCTTTCATCTGTCGGGTAATTTTCATACAGATGAAAGTATGGATTATTCCAATAGATCGGTTCAAGAGCATCTTCGGATACCGGGTTCCAGGTTTGATTCTGATCGGATGCAAAGTAAAGGTCCCTCTGTTCCTGTATATCCACATTCATCTGATACCACTGCCGGAACATGGACATTATATTTTGGCTGTAGCCTGTGCCATTACGTCCCTTTGACCTAGTTTCAATGTAATTGGCAGATCCTGTGACGGATAGTTTCTCATTAATTCTATAGGTACCACTTAACAGGAAGTTATTTCTTTTCATTTCACTATTCTCAACAATTCCCTTCTGATTGTAGTTTGTATAGGAAAGTCTGAAGGTTGTCTTATCACCTCCTCCGGAGACCGCAATATTATTGTTCCAGGTTACACCTGTCTGGAAGAAACTTCCCGGATCGTTCTTACCAAGAACCCAGGGTGTTTTCTGGTTGTAATGGGGGGATTCAGGATAGAGGGAAGCAGATTGAAATACCATGAGGTTCGGATCAAACTGCTGACCAAAGGAAGCATCTTCGGTAAACGGAACCACCAAGTCCTGATTTCCATCCCCGTTAAAGTCATACTCCTGGAGAAACGGATAATCTCCCCCACTGTAATAGGGTCCGTAACCGGCTCCGTATTCAGTTTGAAATGTTGGAAAGGTACTCTTATCATATGTACCGAATGATACAGATGAGTTAATCTCAACTCCCACAGCCTTACCTGGTGTCATTGATCCTTTTTTTGTGGTGATCATAATAACACCCCTGGCAGCTCTTGACCCGTAAAGTGCAGTTGCTGCGGCTCCCTTGAGTACACTGTTGGATTCGATATCAGCAGGATTGATGTCTGCGGCAAAATTACCGTAGTCATAACCACTGCGACCAGATCTCTGCCCTGAATTATTTGTATTGGAATTGTTCACGGGTACACCGTCGATAACAAATAATGCCTGGTTCGTTCCAATAAAGGAGGTTGCACCACGAATGATGACGTTTGTGGATCCGCCAAGGTTACCATTTGATTTCACATGGACGCCTGAGACTTTACCGGACATGG